>NZ_JADBED010000002.1 GCF_014873955.1 Nesterenkonia lutea
GCCGTTTTTGAGCGGTCCTGTTGTCCATTGTCCCCCAAGGGGGCCCCACACCGGATACAGGAAGTGAATCGCCCGGGCTTCGCGACCGAGCGGTCCGGACGGTTTTTTCTCGCCAAACCACGGTTCATGATTATGTCAACAGGACATTCGTGACCAGCCATTCTCACGGTCACCGCGGCGGAAAAGGGACGCGAGTGATTGTCGTAGAGCTTATATCCAAAAGTGTGGTGATGTGGCCCCACGGCAGTTGTCCAACAACCGTTTCATCTCTGCAAGCTGCCGCGAAAGACCGCATACAGTACAGGTTGCTTTGCGACAATCCGGTCATCTTCAAAACTCACTTTCGAGGTCAGAAGCGAGTCGCTTGATCACCTCGCTTCCCCAGCCTCGACGATCTTGCTGGGCTAGGATCTCGTTGCAGATCTGCCAGTACAACTCGGTGAGTTGGGTGTCGACAGTAACGCCAACCTGTCGCAGCCGACGTAGGTGGCGAGCAGGGGCGATGCGTACTGGTTTTGCGAGGCGGTCGATGCGCTCAGCCAGCGGGGCGCCCCGGCGACGGGCAACGCAACCGCGCACGAAATTGGGGTCGGCCAGAGTTGCGCGTCACGGTTGATCAAGAGCGCCGCAGCATCCGGCTATCTGGTTATGGCGGCATCCCCGACCGACGGTCGACAACGCGAAGCATCGCTCGCCCCCGCGGGCCGATCCATGCTCGACCCGGCGCATCGCTGGCAGGAGGACATGTTTGCTCAGCTGACTACAGGCTGGACCAGATAAGAAGCTGTCCAGGCGAGGAAGAAGTACAGAAGCACAGCCACCACGAGGGCGAAAAGGATCGGCACCCGAATTTCCAGCGCTCGAGGCCGCGGCCGACGATCCCCGAGAAAGATGACTAGCAGGGGAACGTGCATCCCCACATTTCAGGTGACGGTGGTTAGGACAGGATATCGCGGATACGCCTGAGAGTCATTGGGACACCAGCGTCCTTGCGGATAGATACTTGCCGCTCAGCATCCGAGCCGTACCGTTCTGAGAAGACCGCTTCGGCTTTTTCGCCAAACCGCGTGGCAAGCGTCAAGCGGGTTCCATCGCTTTCTGGCCGCCAGCGGTAGGTCCATGTGACATAGCCCTCTACCGCTCCGGCCGGTCCAACTGACCACGAAAATCCATACGTACTCCGCGGAAGCTACTGGTCCAATATGGCCTCGTAGTATTCCTGAGAGTCCTTCACGTCCTGGGCATAGGGCTTCGCGGAGAAGTGTTCGAGCTTCATCAACGCGGCCGGCTGACCGGAGCTAAACAGCAACGCGCGGCCCGAGGGCATCCCGGCGAGATCCGCTACATCCATGATCCGCTCACGTTGGATCGACGTCGAGGTCGACCGGCCGCGCTGGGCGCTGCTGGTCTGGCGCTTGATCACGTCGCGCTCTCCCACGAGTTGGGAGAGGAACGGTAGAAACTCATCCTCAGACAGTCCCGAGCCGGCTACTCGGATATTGGCCGAGGACCAGAGCTTGCGCATCCCTTCCTTGCCGAACGCTTCCACGCCCTGGACGAAGCTTTGGAAGAACGTTGAGACCACGATGCCGCGTGAACCGTAGTGCGAATACAGGTCCGGCAGCTCACGCCACCGGACCACGTTGGCAGCCTCATCGAGAACGGCCATCACCGGAGGCGAGAGCCGGCCACCAGGCAGCCGGCCGGCGCGCTTCTCCGCAGAAGTCAGCGTGGCCATGACCAACGCGGCGGTGATCGCGCGAGCAGATCCACCACCCTCACGCGAGATCAGATATAGCGTGTCCGTGGTCTTGGAAAACTCTTCGTGATCGAACTCGATCACCCCCGGCAGCATAGGATCGCGCAGCCACGGCATCACCCGCTCATCGCCCAGGACCGAGACCCACGGGCGCACAGTGCCATACACGCCGTCACGCTGCTTCGGCGTGAGCTGCATGATCTGGCCCAGCGCCGCCGCGTAGGTCGGGCTCCCAGACGAGTCTAGCGCCTCACGCGGCGTCGGATCGTCAGGATCATTAGCCCAGGTGAACACGTCCGTGATTGGACGTGAGGTCAGTGCGGCCGAGAGCAGAAGGTGAGAGAGCAGACGCTTACCGTCAGAGGTGAAATATGCGTCCTGGGAGGCCCCTGCCGAGGTTTCGGAGGCAATAAACACGTCCGCGAGTTTCTGGGCCGTCTCCATGTCTTTGACGAAGCTCAGCGGGTTCCAGAACCAGGACGGTTCCTCCCCAATAATGTCTTGGGGATCGTGGACCCACACCCGGCCCTTGGCCAGGCGCGGCCCGCGCGTGAGATCCACAATGTCTCGCTTATTCGAGGTCGCCAACACCGGCCCGTTGGTCTCTACGATCTGGGGCACGCACACGCACGACGTCTTACCCGCACGAGGCCCCATAATCCAGGTCTGCACCCACTCCCACGAGGCGCGCAGCTCCTTGTTGTTCGTCACCGCACGCGCCAGCGGCACACCTGGTGACGCATCGGCCGCGCGCAGCCGCTCAGCCGAGGCGGTCTGCGCCTTGACGCTAAGCCCGATGAGATCTTTCGGCCGCGACATAGACCGCGCCAGATGATCCACTCGGGAGGACTTTCCTCGCTGGCGCAGCCCCACGAACACCAGGAACGCGACGAGCACCAGCACACCGAACACGATGGTGCTGAACATGACGAGTTGCGCAGCCGTGACCGGCAGCGTCCCCGTCATCTGTCCGGTGAGGATCGTCAGCGGATCACTAGCCCCGGCAGGGGTAGTGATCGCAGGATCAATGAGTGCTGCCCCCCACCATCCGGCGGTGAGCAGCAGCACAACCGCGAGGAATCCGCCCAGGATGATCCAGCCGGTCTCCCCGGAGCCCGGTTGGTTTCTTCTTCCGGCGCGTTGGCTCATGTCAGATCCTCTCCAGGCTCATGCGTGGTCTCTCTGGCGCGGTCTTCTGATAGGGGAGAGGGGCCATCGCAGAGTGGCTGGCCGCCTGTCGTCTCGTGAGATCTCTCAGACCCTATTTGTAGGCTTCGCTGCGGTGCTGAAGCTCAATCACCAGGACAATCAACTGCCCGTATTGGATATCGCAGATGACTCGATAATCCCCGACCCGGTAGACCCAGAACCCCTTGCGGTTAGACAAGAGCGGTTTACCCATCGTGGTGGGATCGTCTAAGGACTCGATCTCTCGGAGTTTTCGCAGGATCTGCTGCGCGACCGGCTTGTCGAGCTTCTTCAGCGTCTTACGGACGTCCTCGTCGAGCTTAATTCTCCAGGTCAAGCTCGCGCTCTACTTCCTCGAGTGAATAGGTCTGGCGTTTGCCAGCACGAATATCGGCCACTTTGCGCTCAAGAGAGAGCTCCCACTCCAAACGTTCGATGTTTTCTTCCAACAACGAGCGCAGGTAGTAGCTCTTTGGGCGCCCGGTACCCTCGGCCACCTGAGCTAAACGGGCTTCAAGGTCTGCTGGTAGTCGTACAGTTGTCGTCATATCTGCACCTCCTGCACCACAGTGTATTACATGTGCATCAACCAAGATAGTGAGGCTCTCACGATCTTCCCGTCCCGGTTGCGCAGCCCGCGCATGAGATCGGGCTCGACCAGAGTGGCGCGTCACGGTTGATCAAGAGCGTCGCAGCATCCGGATATCTGACTATGGCGGCGTACCGGCCGACGGCCGACGACGCGAAGCATCACCCGCCCCCGAGGACCAATCCATGCTCGACCAGGCACATCACTGGCGGGAGGACATCTCTGCCCAGCTGACTACAGGCTGAAGTGACAAGGAACGCCACGAGTGCACCCGCCAGCCGTGAAGCGCCGGGTGGCCGGTTACGACGCCGGGGAACCGATGAGCGATCGCTTCAGTCGCTAGTTCCAGATGCCCTCCAAGGCGCCGCCGGCACTGAGGAAGGAGATCGTGTCGCTGCGGCTTTGCGAACGCGTCAGCCCCGGCAGCTCGCCGTCACTGCAGAATGAAGGACTAAGGCGTCGGGTGTCAGGTGGGCTGGACGGGATCAAGTTAAACGGGATCGACGCCGGGCGGAGCGGTGATCCACAGCAGCTTCGCCTCATTCTGTCCCTGGTTCTTGTAGCCGTGCGGTCGCCGCGGCTCCAAGGCGAGCACGTCGCCTGAGGAGAGCTCGTATTCCTTCTCTTCGGTGCGGATGACGACTTCTCCTGTAAGTACATAGACGCACTCTTCGTCGCCAGTGTGCGCGTACAACTCCTCGCCTGACCCTTGTCCGGGATGCAGCACGGAGACCATCAAGGCAAAATTCTTCACACCGCGCGGAGTGAGAAAGATCTCTTCCGCGTCCCGCCGTGGACGGCGTAGACGCCGCGCCTCAGCTTCTCTCACGACCTGCGTAGGACTTAAGTCGCCGGTGAAGAAGTCCGGGAGGGACACGCCTAGAGCCACTGCAATGCGCTGGAGAGAGGCAATGGAAGGGTTCGCGACCCCGCGTTCCACCTGCGAGACGAAACTTTCGGATACCCCCACCTCTTGGGCAACTACACGAAGCGGTAGGCCTCTGGAGAGCCTGAGGCTCCGGATGGTGGCACCTACTTCATCGGGTATCACCTTTCTATTCTTGCACGCTGCGTCCGGAGCCTGAAGTTCCGCAGCATGGCGAAGATCTTTCCGGCGTTGCCTACCACGGCACCTATTAGGACCAACCCGAGGACGAGCTCCTGCATATAGCTGGGAACCCGGATGAGATTCATCCCATTGTTGAGGATGCTGATAAAAAGCACTCCGAGAACGGCGTGCCTCACGGCCGCGTCCCCTCCGAAAAGTGCGGCTCCGCCGAGTACCGCTGCCGCGATAGTCATGAGCAGGTAGGAACTTCCAAGGGAGGCTTCGCCCGAGCCGACCCTGGCCGCTAGAAGCACTCCGCAGAGACCTGCGAGTCCGCCAGAGATCAGGAAGGCGAGCATGACACTCCATGTCACGTTGATGCCGGCTGTCCGTGCGGCTTCAGCGTTGCCGCCTACGGCGTACATGTTTCGCCCTGTGACTGTCCAGGCGAGGAAGACGTAGAGAAGCACGGCCACCACGAGCGCGAAGAGGATGGGCACAGGGATACCCACTACTCGACCGGTGCCGAGGAAGGAGGTGAAGCTCACTGGTAGTCCGGACGCCGGCGTGCCGTTGGTGAGCAGGAGTCCGGCAGCGGTGAAGACTGACATGCTCCCCAATGTCACCATGAATGCGGGAGCTCCCAACACTGCGATCGCTATGCTGTTGAAGAAACCGCAGAGGATCCCCGCTACAGTCCCGACCAGGAGAGCGACCGGTATAGTCCATACCCCCAGGTCGCCGAACTCCTGGAGCGTCAGCGCAGTAACTACTGAAGATAGCCCGATTACGGCGCCCACTGAAAGGTCCAACTGGGCATTCAGCAACACGATCATCTGGGCAAACGTCACCAGAAGTAGGTAGACCGACTGGCGGGCGACGCTGATTAGGTTGGCGCTGGTTAAAAAGTCATTGCTCAGCACGCTGAATACGATCACCAGGGCCAGGAGCATGAGTGGAAGGGCGATATGTGTGGGCCTGAGTCGTAGCCAAAAATTGGTCTTACTAGTGGTTGTCATCGTCTTCACCTCAAAGATCTGCGCGTTGGCGCGGGGGGGTCGGTCTCTGTATCTGCTCCGAAGAAGTGTCCTAGAGCGGCACGGCTAGTTCGCTGTTCTCCTGTAAGGACCGCGACTACGTTGCCGTCCCGCACGACAGCGACTCGGTGGCTCATTGCGAGGACCTCTGAAAGGTCTGATGAGACCAGAACTATTGCGCAGCCCTTCTCTGCCAACCCGACGATGTGCCGATAGACCTCGGTGCGCGCCCCAACATCGACACCGACAGTGGGGTCATGAAAGACATGCAGTCTGTAGTCCTCAGTCAGGCCACGAGCGAGAACAACTTTCTGCTGGTTCCCTCCGGAGAGCTGTCCTGCCGTGCGCATCACGTCGGGGGGAGAGACTGTCATCGCGTGTGCATAGCCGGAAGTGATCCGACGTTCGGCTCGGCGCCTGAGCACCCCCGAGAGCGAGAAGTCCGAATGCTGCAACGCGCCCATCGTGATATTTCGGTAGATGGGAGCGCCAAGGACCAACCCCTCACGCTTGCGGTCGCTAGGGTAGTAGATGACGCCCTCTCGCCTGGCTACCCCTGCGGTGTATCGACGACGCGGCGCACTGTTGGTGAACTGCACGGTACCCGCACGCGGCGCTTCGACTCCTCCGATGACTCTGGCCAGGTAATCTTTTCCCGAGTTCAGAAGTCCGGCGATGCCGAGAATTTCCCCCTCGGCCACTTCGAGAGCCAGGCCGTCCCCGCCCTCACGTAGCTGAAGATCACGTACCCTCACCACCGGCTCCTCGCCCGCAGCAGGAAGCTCCGGGTAAATAGTCCCGAGGTCGCGGCCTGTCATCGCTCTGAGCAGTTCATCATGATCGGCGTCCTGAGTATCAGATTGAAACGTGATCTCTCCGTCCCGCAGAACCGAAACACGTGTTGTCAGGTCGTCTATTTCGTGCATCCGGTGGGTGATGTAGATGACTCCTGCGCCCTCGGCCGCCAACTTTCGAATCACATCGAAGAGTTTGTCCGTCTCGGATTTGGTCAAGGACGCGGTGGGCTCGTCGAAGATGAAGAGCCGGGCTTGCCGCCCTACGGCTTTGGCCACCTCGACAAGCTGTTGCAGCGACCGGGGCAGAGTGCCGACGCGAGTCCGCACATCGGCTTCGAGGCCTACGATGTCCGCTAGCTCTCGGGCACGTTTGTATAGGTGGGCCCGGTCTAGCACTGGGCTGCCAATCCTGGTGGGCAACTCTCCGAGCAGAATGTTTTCCGCCACTGACAGTTCAGGTACCAGCGTGAACTCCTGGAAGACCGTCGCAATGCCGCAATTGATCGCATCGAGCGGCTTGCGCGGCTTGAACGGTTCCCCGTCGATCAGGAGTTCGCCCGATTCCGGCATATGGACGCCAGCGACAGTCTTGATGAGGGTCGACTTTCCGGCCCCGTTCTCTCCGAGAATAGCGTGGATCTCTCCTGGCGCGACGCTCAGTGAAAGACCTTTCAGAACGTGATTCGAACCAAATGATTTCGAGATGCTGCGAACATCCAGTCGTACGGCGCTCATTGGTCACCATCCCCGTACACCACATCACCCTGGAGAACGACACGGCGCGCTTGTATCTCCCTTGGTGACTCTGGCGATATCTTGCGGGGGTCGGTCTTCAATTCCACCAGGTCTGCATATTTTCCAGCTTCGATGGAGCCGACCTGGTGATCGATTCCCAGTGCACGCGCGGATCCGATGCTCAGGACCTTTAGGGCGTCCTCGACCGAGACGGTCTCCTCCGGTTCCGCGGAGTCTCCTGACCGGGTAGGTCGCGAACACAGATTCCATAGGTGGGCCGCCGGCCAGCTCTGTGAGATTTCCGCGCCCAACCCAGCGTCTGCTCCGGCCGCTAGGTGCGCGCCTTGCTGGAGCAAAGACCTGATGGGCATCCTTCCTTTTCTTGCGACATCGCCCAGGATCCGGGGGAACTCATCGCCGATGTAGCTGTGAAAGAACCCCGGGTTCACCACGAGGGTCACTCCGCGTTCGATGAGGCCGTTTACGGTTTTCCAGTCATACACCCAGTTACCGGCGTGCTCTGCTCGAAGGCGGGAGCGTGGGTTCGGTTTCTCTGGAAGGGACTCCAGGAAGAGCTTTTGCGCCCGGTCTCCGTTCACGTGGACAGCTACACTCACTTCAGCCTTCGCAGCCTCCCGCAGTATGCGGCCGAGCTCCTCCGCGGTCAGCGCCAGTGATCCGTGGGCGTGTTCGGGTTCAGTATCCAGATAGGGCGAAGAGACGGCTGCTGTCCTGGAGGAGTAGCCGCCATCGACGAAGACCTTGATACCATCCAGCGAGAACCGGTTGTCGGCGTCCCTGAGTTCATCTGCGGCAAATACGGCTTCTTTAAGGGGCAGCGCCGGGGAGACGAGCAGGTAGCCACGGACTCTGGGAGTGCTTCTCTTAGACTGGACGGCATCCCGGAGAGCCTCGAGAGTGTCCCGCGACTCGCAGATCTCACCGACCGTGGTGACACCGTGGCGGAGATAGTCGTCCTGAAGGATCCGGCTCATTTCCTCTCTGATGGCAGCCTCCCCGGGGCGGGGCAGGTCTAACTCGGCATCTGCTTCCGCTACAGCACCGGTGGCACGACCTTTAGCGTCCTTGAAGACTGTGGCCGTGCCGGTGTGCCCCTGCAACGCACGGTCCTCGATCCGTTCCAGCGCTACCGTATTAAGGATGGAGATGTGGCCCCCGCAGCGCAGGATGACCTGTCGTGATGTCGAAACCTGATCCAGGTCATCGCGCGTAGGGAGCCTTCGGTCACTAAGCTTTCGATCGTAAAATAGATTGCCATAGCCGAGCACTGTGCCTTCGGTCCCTTCGCTGTGCTTCCGAAGCGTAGCGATGATGTCCGCGATAGAGCGCACATGCGGCACTCGGCAGTCTGCGGCTCCGATTCCTCCTGTGGCAGTATGCGTCACATGCGTGTGGGCGTCGACGAAGCCGGGGACCAGGAGGCCTTTTATCTTCACTACCGGAGTGCCGGCGGGTAGGGAGTCCAGCAGGGCCTCGTCTCCGACTGCCTCGATGAACCGGCCTCTCACCACCACCACAGACGCGTTTTGCTCTGTGGCGGTAAACACTTCCCCGCTGTACGCGGTCATTTGCTCGGACATGTTACAGAGCCTCCCTATCAGTTGACATCGTTGACCGGGGACCAATCGTCCGGCGCGAAGACAGACTCGGGGTCGAACTCGGCGAAGTTGTCGGCATCGCCGGCTCCCGGACCGCACACCAGCTGGGGAGAGGGAGCGGCGCGATGGGTGTCATTTTCGTATGGGATGTCGAGGGCGGTACGTACGGCGAGGTCAATCATGATGCGGGCCAGAAAAACGCCCTGGTCGTTGGGAGCGCAGGCGACAGTCCCTTCTTCCAGACTGGTGGTCAGTGCCGGAGAAATGTAGGTGCTGTAGTTGTCGACTTCATCCGTGAGGCCCCGCTCCTCCAGGATGCTGGTTGCGACTTCGGCGGTCACTGCAGTTCCGACAACGACGTCGAGCTCGCTGTCGGCGGAGAGCGCGTCTTCAACTAGACCTGCCTGGACTTCTCGGGTGGGGTCCCCGTACCGGGTATCGACCAGTTCTACGTCCGAACCTTCGATGGCGTCTTCGAAGCCCACCACTGATCGCTCCGACCATCCTGCCCCTGCCGGTCCTGGCAGAAGAGCGACGGATAGCTCTTCATTGCGTTCGACTAGATGCTCGCCGATGGTGCTTCCCATCTGGTAGTAGTCGAGAACTGCGCGAGCGTCCACATGCTCAGAATTGACTCCGTTGCCTCCGTCAATGATGTGGACTCCTCTGTCCTGTGCCTGCGCTAGAGCAGGGTCGAGAGCATCGGCGCTCACGGCCCCGACGACGACAGAGTCGTACCCTTGGGACACACAGTCTTCGACCTGGGTATTCTGTTCAGCGATGTTCTCGTAGCCTCCGGCGCCGTTGAACTGCATGGAGACCCCGAGACGTTCTGCTTCGCTCGCCGCACCGTAATTAATGCCCAGCCACACCGGGTCCTGCACATGCGGCACCAGGACACAGACGTCCACTTCTTGGTCCACCTGCTCGCCGTCGAGTGCCTTGTAGGTGTCCAGCGTCTCTTCGCCCTCACAGGAGGCCAGCTCCTCACCCGATTCGCATTCGACGAACACGGCTTCGATCTCCCAGGGTTCCTCCCCGGTTGGAGCAGTTTCCTCTTCCGAAGAGCTACAGGCGGACAGGGCAAGCACAGCAGCGGCGATCACTGCTGTACTGCGATAGGAAAGTGAACGAAGTTCGATCGACATGGGGTTCTCCTCAACTAGAAAACAACGCGAATGATGTAGGTGTCAGCGAGCCTGGGACGGAAAATGAAGAGCCGCCGCATTTACTCGGTTCTGGAATCTAGAGGAGCGCATAACGGTGCGCATCAGTATGGAACGCATGCCTTGCAACCGGTGGGGCCACCGAGTTCCGATCGTTCCGTACAGACGTGCGTAACGCTGAGTATTATCGGTGATCCAACGTTCTTCCGCCTCCCACTGTTGCAGCGCCGTGGCGACATCCGGTTCGGCCTCCAGCTTGAATCCAAGTGCTATTGCGTTGGTCATAGCAACGCACGCGGCCTGGCCGAGATTGGGCGCCATAGAATGTGCGGCATCCCCGAGGAGCGCTACTTTTCCGCTGGACCAGCTGCGAGTCTCCACTTCATAGAAGGGGGCCCAGCGTTCGGAGCCGTTCCGCGGAATGCGCTCAATATAATCCCGGTACTGGGGATAGGACTCCAGCCACGGTTTCGGATTGAAGGGTTTTTGGTCCCTCGCTTCAGCATCTTTCTCAGGCCCGCAGAGGAAGATGTAGATATCTTCTTTGCTCACCGGGGCGATGCCGATACGACGTCCCCCGTCCCATGCTTCCGTCGTGATATTGGCACCGTCCTCAGCTTTGCGTGGTACCAGGTACCTGCCGCAGCCGTCGCGCATATTTACCTTGATGTGTGCAAGGTCGAGTGAATCCCGCACTCGCGAGTGCACTCCGTCAGCTCCGATGACCAGGTCCGCTGAGAGCTCTTCGCCGTTGTGGAGGACTAGGGTCCCTTCCGGTCGTGCCATAGTCACAGGCGAGGACGTGACGATCTCTGCACCGGCGGCCCGCGCAGCGTTGCCCAGTGCCCGGTGGAGGTCGGTTCTACGAGTGGTGTAGAGACGGCTGTTGTGCAGCCAGTTGTCCTGTAAAAGGCGGCCTTTGTGATCGCGAAGCTGGTGGTTGTCCACTCTCTCCCAGTTTTTGGAGATCTCATCGGCAGCACCGATCTCTTCTAGAGACTTGATGGCGTTCTCCCAGATGAAGATGCCTGCGCCAATCTCTCGAGGCGCAGCCGCACGCTCGTGAACGCGCACACTCCAGCCTTTTTTCGCCAACATGGCTGCTGCTGTAAGCCCCGCAATCCCCCCTCCAGCGATTTCCGCGTGGCGGTTCTCTGTACGCTCAGACATGGGTCTCCCTGTATGTGTAGTTCAGACGGCTGAAGTAGTACTTCAGTATTCGTCACCGCTGAGTACTGTGGCAATAGCTTTTGGGGGAGTCGGGTTCCCGTGCACGTATCGACAAGGCTCCTGCAGGCTCGGGCAACATCCATAGAGAGTCCCGATTAGGCGCACCTTGATCCGCCACCCCCGCGCCGAGGGATCGTGGATCGCTGGCGAGGCTGGACGTGCCTGAGAAGAGGCTGACACCTCTTGGCGTCTAACAGCACATGCGGAGACTGGATAACCGGACTTGGTCATACGCCTCTCGGCTCGGATCTCTCTAACCGTTACGCATGTCCCTGCCTTCAACCGCCGGGCAGCGGACATACTTGGTTACTTCGACAGGCCTGGCACTCCCAACGAACCCACAAAAGCCATCAATGCACGACTCGAGCACTTTCGTGGGACTGCACTGGGGTTCCGGAACCTCGCCCACTACATCGCCAGACCGTTGCTGGACACTGGAGGATTCAGACCGCTGGTACACCGCACTTGCGATGAGTCCCATAAGTTCGGTCACCGGATTGCGTTTTGATGAGCATCCATCCGGTTCGACAAGAAGCCTCTTGGCCCAATAAGGCGCACCAGGTGCAGTGGTAGTAGTTTTGCCGGATACTTCGGCAGGCGACAGCAGGTCCCTAGGTCTCTACGGGGTTCCCTGATATCGGCGACGCGGCCGATGCAGACGGAGCCTGGCCAGCGCAGCCGGAAACGCCCTGACAGGCACCATTTGCGAGACCCTCATCGTCTCCCGCGGTCCCTGCAGCTAACGTCGGATCCACCCAGAATTGACCCTTGGGTTGCATTCTCTGCCCCAGTCGCCTTCTGCGTTTTGACAATCCCGAGGCGGCCTAGGGGCCTCCCAGACCCAAATACGGTCCAGAACTTTAAGGCTGCGGCTCCGAAATGGCTGCTCGTCCGCGCCTCTCTTCGAGTTGGTCTGTAACCAGGAATGCACGTGCCGCTGCTAGAACAGCTGGGCCGGTGTCCTCGAGTGGTCCGTCCCGCAGAAGTAGGACTGGGGTGGAATCTCCGAGTAGGGGATTCATGCCTGAAAACCATGACTGAACAATCGCTGCGGAATAGTACTCATGCAGCATCGCCGAGACGAGATAAGCACTGCGGAGTCGATTCATCACAGCTGCGGGGGGTTGGCGTTCCCCGTCAGCCCATTGGCGAACCGCCCGAGTTTCCTTCACTGGGCCGATGTCCGCCACGAGCTGGGAACCGAGGAGCTCTCGCAGCTCATAGACGAGCTCAGGCGTTGCCAGCTGGACAGATTCACGATGGGCTCGACGTTCGGCCTGTTCGGGTCCCGCGGGAGTCATGGGTTCAGCGTGCCACGGTGTACACCCGAAAACAAGGGTGAAACCACATCCAGGATCACACCCGATATGCCGATAATCTATCTTATGTCAGGTTGACTTAGTTCGCGATTCCCTCCCGTGCACCAATGCTCACGACCGTACAGGCGCCAGTATTACTGTAGAACTGTATCGGGGGTATCTCCCGCGAATCTTTTTGTACTGCCGCGGAGGAACGGGTTCCGATACGCACGGTCAGAAGTGACGACAATTGTTCGGGACCACAACGCGCTTTGGAACTAACCCGTTTGCCAACGACGCTGTGCCAGCAGTTGTCGTTGCGAGATGATTTCTCGCGCCGCGTACGCAGGCAGCTCAAGCTGCTCCAAGTCGATGTCCTCGATCCAGGCTGAGCATTGTGCGGGCGAGAGTGCGGGATCAAGCACAAACTCAGCGATCGCCCGAGTCGTGGCCCGCGACAGACCAACTGAGATGAATGACATGTCGGTCGGTCGGGGCACGCCAAGTTCGAGCATCATCTCGATATCGATCGAATCTACGCTCATTTGTCGCCCGAGCTCTCCAGCGGCCTGCGCTACAACATCGGCATAACACGACAGGTACCTCGGCGCCTCAAAACGCGCGATGTCCTCAATGTCTGCCATAACTCGTCGGATCAATCCCGGGTAGGAAACCTCGTCGCCCTTGGCGCGAAGCCATTTCGCGCGGTTATCGATAATGACGCTCAGAGGGACGCCCCGCATCCAGTGCACGATGAGTCGTGCAAGTGAGAGGCGGCGCGAGTGTGGTTCGAACGACCCTCCCAGATACTCAGCTACATAATCCAGAGCTGTCTTGTATTCTTCGAACGCGTCGTCGCTAGTCGGCAGCACGAGTGCGAGTTCTTCGGGGTGACCGTTTGCCAGGACGGCATCCAGTAGGCGCTGCATCGACATAGGACTGATGCCAGCGTGCTTCTTTACGAGTTCCGCGCGCACCTGCAGCCGTGGTGTTACGCGTCCAACGGCCGTAGCAATCCGATCAGCCTGGTCCAACTCCAAGGAGACGCCGTGGAGTCCTCTTAGATGTCCGTCGGACATGAAGCGTCCAGCAAGCCAGTTGAACGCCGACTCCATTTCCGCAGGAGTCCCGCGATCAGATTTCTGCGCCCCGCCGTTGATGTAATCCACCACGTCGGTGACGTTCGAGAGCGTCGCAGTCGCTGCAGGGATGATCGATGACCGCTCCCGTTTCCCAGGCTTCTCCGGCCACGCCCTCGAGTCTGACGTGTCGACGCAGAAAATATTCCCCTGGAACTCTTTACCCCACCTACCGGCCCGTCCGGCTAGATTCCAAAAATCCGACATTGGCATGTGCGATCCGGGACCTTTGTGAGGGGACCGGAGAAACATATTCTTGCACGGTAGATTAACTCCCTCAAGCAAAGTCGACGTACAGACGAGGTACTTGATATCGCCTCGTCTAAACAAATCTTCAACTTTCGCCTTCAAGACGAGTGGCATCTTACCGTAATGGAAAGCAACACCGCGTTTTGCGAAGGTAGCAAGTTGGAATCGCTTGTGCACAACTCCTTCGGAAAAATCGACCAGCTCTTGGACTGCGTCCGAAACATTCTCAGGTTCATCGCTAAGTGCGTTGAAAATGGTCCGTGCGAATTTCTCTGCCTCTGCGGGGCCGTTCGCGAAAACAAGGTTCCCCGTAGAGTCGCCCCCAATCGCAGCGGCGATGAGAGGCACCTTCTGGCCCACTCCATCCGGCGCTAAGGGAAGCTCGACCTCGCCGACCGGTTCTTCTTCACCGTCGTAAACCAGAGTGAGATTGTAGCGACGAGGCTGTCGACGCACCTGGTTGACGAAGATTAGATTCTGATTCACAGTCACCGTTTCCCCAACGAGAGCGGCTTTGCGCCTGGGTGATGATGGTGAATACAACAACACCTCGGGATTGGCTGATAGAGGACTCGCGAACACCAGTCGAACGTTTGAGTTTCGACGAAGCGCCTCATCGAGTACCTGTGTCAACAATATTCCGCGAGTGCCGTCGGAGATCTTCTGTGCTTCATCGACGAAAATTAAAGTTGGCGCGAACAGTGGCAACCGTTGATGCAACAGATGTAGCCGTTCCTGTGTCAGAACGAAGACCTGTTTGTCATAGGCCGTTATCTCGGGGTCCCAAGGGATCGTGTGGACGCCTACGCTGCCGTCAAATTGGGACCTAAAAACCGCGCTTACTTCTTCGACCAATGCTCTCGTGGGCGCGATGTACACAAGCTTGGCGTGCGTAGACTCTCGAAGTTCTGAGAACATCCACTCACGGATGATGTAGGACTTCCCGGCAGATGTTGGCGCAGATACACTCACCCAGTCATTGACAGACGCAAGTTCCCAGAATGTCTTTTGAAAAGGATTAACCTCGAGAACCTCACCGCTCGGCAGTCTCACCGTCAGTTCGGCGCGGCGTCCCAGCGCATCAAGAACTAGAGCTGACGAAGTTGCCTCGATCGACGTGAGAATGTTCCGATCCCGGTCTCGCATCAACGCGATCGCTGGTTGGTTTCCTACACGATCGAGTAGAAGAATGGCGGCGGCCTGCTGCTCGTTGGTGCTTTGTTTTGAACGCAGGCAACCTTGTGCAATGCGAAGTACGGTATCTTGCGCAACCTCATCGGGCTCCGGGGTGAGCGCGCTCGCGCAGATCAGCAGAAAATGCCAATCTGGTTCCTCCGTCAGAGCGGCCGACTCGTGTGCTAGAGGGACGTCAGCCTGGATTGACCGAACCGCTAGGCCCTCAAGCCCGGCTCGAAGTCTGCTGAGGGCAAGTACCCGGTCAGATAGTGCACTCATGGCTTCACATCGATTCGAAGCTCCGATTTTACAGCGTCTCTAAAGTCTTTTACGGACGGCATTGGGAAGAAGAAGACTTCGATGGCGTGCGCCGTGAGAGAGCGGTTCTCAAGACGTTTCTTAGTTGATTCGGCCCAGCTCGCGAGGGCTACGTCCAACTCTGCCCGGACCGCGGCTTCATCACGAGGAAGACTCGGGTAGTTGTCATGTACGAACCCGATAAGACAAGCGCCGCGCATCTCTACACTGGCGGACAGGAGCGAACTGTCATTAAAGTACTCCAAAAGACGGGCCGTGACCTCTGCGTTTCCAGTATCGGCGTAGTGTCGAATTAGGAATACATCCTGCTCATGGGCCATGCCGGTCAAGTAGGGCGCGATGCTGTCCATGCAATCTGTCATCGCCTTAGCAACGGACTCATAGAGCTTTGCCTCGCCCCAATACACAGCTAGATCACCGTTCTCAAGAAGTTTCGCGTGTACCCCGTCTGCGCCGTGATACTGCATCTCGGTACTCGTCTTCAAAGACATTTTGCTAAGAACCTGTGGAATCTCGAGTCCTTTTTCGAGTAGTGCATAGAGAAGAAGCTCTGCACCCTCACCCGTTTTTACTTGTGTCTGCGTAAACAATCGTGCTGCTTCATTGGCCAGGCGAGTAATCTCCGGGACCTGTCGATCGGGCGAGAGTTGACTAACTTTCTCGATATCCGTTCGGGGGATGCAGTAGTTCACTATCTGATTAGCAAGTTGCTGCGCCAAGGTCTTTAGGCGCGGGGTACCCAGCGGATCGCTTCGGAGGAGATGGCATCGGACTGTCGACCGCGTGCCATCGAGGGCAATCGGGTCGCCGTAGGTAACGAGCGAACTCTCCACTTCGTCCCATCCACCTCGCACAAGCCGCTGGACGACCTCGATTAATGGCGTCTGGGTATTGGAGGCGGATGGATCGTCGTCGTTAGTCATACGAGTCGCCAGATCGTACTTAGCGTCGGCGTCGTGAATTCAGGCGCACGTAGATAGTCCAAGTTCATCATCGACCTCCTCAATTGAGGGTCGATAAACCGACTCCCCAGGTCAGACTGGCGTATGACTAACCCTTCAGCAAGGATGTTAAGAAGTATTCACGACACGCCGGAGGGCATCTCCCTTAGTTGAAGACGACCGCAGGGAGGTGTCTCTATGAAGTTTCAGCACGTCCTTAGTCGTCTTCGGAGTGTGCTGCCGGATATGTACCGGGAGACTAGGTCCGGAGCCTCCGAGGTGGCCTGTCGTGCTTCGGATATGTCTAGCAACGGGGCAGACGTCGTTGTTGTGCGGGTGCCACGGTGTGAATAATTAATAGCTATGAGAATCGGGAGACTTCCCGTGCCGTAAGGATGCAGAACCGGTGCTGCCCGAGATTCATGTGATGGGTCTCGGTTTCCAGGCTTGGTTAGTCTCGGTGACCGCGACTTCCGCGGCGACTTGGAGCACCTTGAACGGAATCCCGGGCCGCTTACCGGTCTTGAGGATAAACTTGCCCGTGTGGGGTCGCCGCTCAGTGCCCACTCCCCCACCGGAATCATCAGTCCAGTCGGTGATCCAGGACTTCTCCGTATCCGACAGGGCGAACACCGTCTCGAGGTTGCCCATCTCATCCGGGGCGAGTCCACCGAGGAACACCATCTCTGAGCGGTTCACGAACCCCCACGCCACATCGGTCAGCGTCCCGGACGAGAGCTTCAGATCATTCATGGTGTGGGTGATCATGATCTGTCCAATGCCCCTCCCCCGGTTCAGCCGCGTCAGGGAGTCCACGAAGTAGACCATCTGATCCGAGGCGCGCAGCACCTTCCACAACTCATCCATCACCAGAAGATAATGCTTCGGCGGAATGCCTCGATCGGTGGTCAGGATCTTCTCGGTGGCCACGGTGACGGTCCCGAGGTTCCAGCACAAGGACTGCACCGCAGCCATGAGAACAGTGTCGTTCTCATTGACGCCGGACACGTCAAACACCACCGGCTTACCGGGAATGATGTGCGCCGACGTCCGCCGAGAAAATAGGTTGCCGTAGAGCCCATCAGGCCCCATCGAGATCAGCGCATCCAAGAGCCCCTGCACACGCGCGTCGTAGGCATCCTCGTCCTCGTGGGTCAGGGTCAGAGTCCGTAGCGTCGCCGGCCGGGACTGGATGAACTCGGTCAGATCCGGGATCAGCGCCGGGGTAGTGAGATTCGGGTCTAGCGTGCGGATCGCGTGAGACAAGATCGTGGTCTCGTGCGGTTCCAGGCTGCGCCGCGCGAACATGGCCACCAGCCCGCTCATCAACGAGAGCTGCTGCGTGCGCAGATCGTTGAGCCCTTCTTCCCGGGCATTCTCATTCTTCACGTCCGCCAGCGCGGCCGCGAAGGCCGACATGTCCATAGGGTTGATATGCGCGCGCCCCGGAGCGAACTCGATCACCTGGCCATCGGCCGCCCGAATCAGGTCCACGTAATCGGGCCGAGCGTCAGAGAGCGCCATAGGGATGATGCCCCAATCCAACAGGACCGCGACCATGCGCTTAACCAGCGAGGATTTCCCCAGGCCCGGTTGCCCGAGCACGAACGCCGAAGGGTTACGGATCAGCTCAGATGTGAACCAGGAGATCGGATCAGCACAGACCAGAGACCGGCGCCGCAAATCCACGCCCAGCGGAGCGCCGACGAGATCCACCCCGGAGCCGGCGATAAAGGGCCAGTAGCCGCAGAGCTGAACCGTGGTGCCCTGTAGCTCATAGGGACGTTCCACGAAGCCCACAGGCCCGCCACCGGGCCTGTTCCAGCCCGTAGCACCCGGCTGAGTCAGAGTTTCCTTGCGATCCGACTGGATCTGCGCGAAGACCCGTCGAAGCCCCGTGACCGGCTTCGCGGTCTCGCGAGCTCGACGGTCCTCCCGCTCCAATCGGGCGACATCTTTCTTGGAGAGCACCAGGCCCGAGGCTTCCGCCTGGCTGTGTTCCTTGGATTTCCGTGGACTCATCATCAACACCCCTTCAGGTGTGTGGTTTAGGAGAAGAAGTCTTGAATCTCGTCGTTGAGCAGCATGTGATCGGGCAGCACAACACCTAACGGCAAACCCGCCTGGAACGTCACGGCCTGATTCGCCAGTGCCTTACGAACGCGCAGACGCGTTCTCGAGAACAGGGCCGGCACTTCCTTATCCAGCCGGCGGAACTGTTCGGGATCAGTCACCGAGACAGTCACGATGGTCCCGAACCGGGCCACACCGGCCCCCATCGTTTCTTCCTGAGCCGACTTCAGCGCCGCCTTCTGCCGCTGCGCAGCCCGGACTGAAACCCGCTGCTGAGATCCACCGAAGGTCGCTTCCTTGATCTCGCGCTGCACGAGATCGGTGGTCCGGTCGATGGAGACCGGACGATAGAGCAGGGTCACCCGCTTACGGAGCACCCCTGGCATCGGCTCGAGGAGCCGGCGCAGAGAATCATGGGTGAATGTGCCGCGCGGTTCCTCATAGAGCGTCCAGGACGAGGAATAGGCCCTGTCGTGCTTGTAGTAGTTGAAGAGATCCGCAGCGTAGGACGGGCCGGCGTCAACCCAGCGCAGGTTCGTCCCGCCCTCCATCTGCGCTTCTTCCACGGCCGGCGCAGTCTGAGGATCATAGGCAACGCGCGTGAAGTCGATGATCTCCTGAGCCCCGCACGCCTGGACGACCCCGGCCCCGGTGGAATGCAGCCCGCCGAGGATTCCCGGGAGTCGATCGCCAATGTCGATCGCCATTTCATCGCGGCCACGATCGCGGTTCGCCTCGAACGCTTTACCGTCGAAAGTCACCGTGAGCCGCACCGTCATTTCCGGTGCCCCGTGGTCATACTCATCAGCGATTCCGTCAGTGACCATGCGAGCAAACTCAGGGCCACCATCAGCCCGGTTATGGGAGAGCAGTCGGCGCAGTCGCAGCCCGGTATCGGGCGCAGATTCAATCGTGACCGAGGCCCCGCGGATTCCGTCATCTTGGCCGCGAGCTTGGAGCCAACCGCCCCAGTGGGACACCTGACGCTTGACCGCTTCCTCATCCACGAGAGCATCGCCATCCGGGCGCGCCTCGATCACCACGGAGTAGTTATAAGCTCCCCGGCCGGTGATGCGCAGCAGTCCGAAGGGCTGGCCGGCGCTATCAAGGTGTTCTGAGAGTTCGGTATCGGCCATGAGCCCGGGAAGGCGCGTGACGCCATCCGGTGTCTGGCCCGTGGGGCCTGAGACGTAGAGGTGCTTGCCGGCACGTTCTTTACGTCGTTGCGCGATTTTCAGCATGGTTCTCCCATAGATCGAGTGGCCTTGCCGCTTGGTGACCAGCAACAGCACAGCGCCGAGTACCCCGACACCGATCACCACGCCGGTAACAGCCGCGCGGCCCGTGGCCATCAAAACGATGGCCACCACAATGAACGGAACCCCAGCCAGTGAGACACCCAGGGAGAGCCCCAAGATGCCGGTGCGCTGAGGATGGCGAAGGTTGCCATAGACCCCGGGGATCACCCCAGATGTTGAATCGCTCATGCGCCACTTTCCCCGTCGTCGCCTTCAACGGCATCGTTGATCTGTGCCCCGGAGGCAGTGCCGGTATCAATGACGTTCTTCAACTGCTGCGTCTTGGCAGCACCAGATCCCCGCGTTTTCCCGGTGGTGGAACCGGAATCACTACCGGTGTTCTGTGAGGCACCCGAAGCGGCTGCGCCGCCACCTGAGCCGCTGTGTCCGTCGCTGGAATCACCGGAGGATTCAGCGCCGCCGGGGGTGCCGGCGTCTACGCCAACACCACTAGATCCGCCGGCACCCTCAGAGCCACTGCCGGACCCGCCACCAGAGGAAGCAGATCCCCCACCGGAAGCCGAAGCCCCGGCGGGAGTCGAAGCATCCTGACCACCACCGGAAGATCCTCCCGAGGAATCACCCCCAGCAGCAGAACCGCCACCAGCGCCACCCGCAGCGCCGCCGGCCGAGGAAGCACCCGCAGCCGCGCCGCCGCTATCAGCCCCGGCAGATTCAGCGCCACCGGCTGCACCGCCAGCCCCGGATTCACCGGAGCCATCGTCACCGCCAGAAGAATCAGAACCGGAGTCGCTACCCGAGGTAGGAGTAGCGCCGCCCGGTGTCGAACCAGCAGCACCGCCACCAGAGCCCCCGTCAGCACCACCAGCAGATCCGGCACCGCCGGAGGCCCCGGCCCCTTGGCCAGCGCCTGACCCGGCCGCGCCGGATGATGCCCCGCCCGCAGCGCCCGCGCCGGACGCACCGGCACCAACCGCTCCGCCGCCACCCGCAGCGCCCACGCCACCGCTGGCAGCTGCACCGCTTCCACCGGCAACAGCGGTGCCACCCCCTGCTACAGCAGGAGCGGCAGCGCCGCCCGAAGCGCCTATGACCGCTGCGCCGGCCGCGACCGTGGCCGCGCCCGCAATAGCTGCGCCACCGCCAAAGGCGGCAGCGCCCATCGCCGCAGCAGGAGCAATGAACTTGATCAGCGCCGGCAGCGCGAGGCCGGCCAGCGCGAGAATGAGCATCCCGGTCATTGCCGCCGAGTAATTCTGCAGCTCGCCGGCGAGGTCCTCGATTTCTGAATCTTCGGTCATCATGCGCAGCCCCAGCGCGTAGATCCCGGCCGCGACTGGCTTGAAGAGCAATAGCGCGATAAGCCAGGAGTTGATCTTCTGAAACGCCTGTTTACCCGAGACCGAGCCCGTAGAGGCAGCCACCACAGGGAGGAATGCGAGCAGTACCAGAATGGTTACATCGCGGAAGATCATCAGAAGGAAGTTCATGATCGCGCCGAAGAACGTCAGCAGCGACACGATCAGGAAAACGCCGATGTTCTGGCCCATGTCACCGACCGGAGCGGCCAAGATCTCTAGGTTCGCGTCACCTTCCGTCGCCCGGTCAAGCAGCCAGGCGGCGGTGCTGTCGCCAGCGGCGAGTAGCGCCCCGATGGCCACCGCGTAGACCCCGGTGACCACGATCAGCGTCACTATGGGCGCGAATGCGGTGATGATCTTCTTGAAGTCCATACTCAGGACCATCCGGCCCAGGCCAAACAAGAAGCCGATGATGGCGAACGCGGCGATGTAGTACCCCATGTCCGCTTGCAGAGACGCCACCGCAGGGTTATCGAGGTCAGGCCCCGGAGCGTTCATCCACCAGGTGGAGATCATTTCCAGGAAGGCCACAGCGCCGTTTGCAAGGCCCTGAGCGACCGCCTCTAGAGCGGCAGTCGCGGCATTGCCCGCGATAGCGCTTCCGGTACCGAGGACGCCCTCAACGATTTTGCATGCGCCGTTGTCCCATGAGCACGACGAACCCTCTTCCTCAGCGGCAGCCAGGAGAGTCATCAGGACCATTGGACCTACCTCCACTCAGTGAAATCAGACGTTTCAGTCAGTTCGCTAAACGGAGCCTCACCGGCAGCGAGATCAAGTCGCCAGTCGTTCGCATCCTCGTTCCACAGCAAAGTGAAATCGTAGGCACCGTCCGCCGAAAGATCTGGATAACCCAGCCAGACCCGCACGGTCGCTTCTTCGGCGGAAGAATCCACGATTCGGAACCCGCGCACTAGCACGCCCTCAAAGTTCTCGGCAGATTCGTCGGCTGAGACCTGCGGCAGTGCTTCGCGTGCTCCTGGACTGTCTACAGCGGCCTCATACTCGCGGCCGACAACGAAGCTGAGGAACAGGCTTGGTGCGGCGAACGCTGCGCCGGCTGGCGTCTGGGAGAAGCAGCGCCAGAAGCCGTCCTCTTGGACGGCTGGCCCGTGCTCGTCAGAGACGGGCAGGGCCAAGCCCTCTGCCCCGTCGAAGTCTTCCCACGCGAATTCAGGTGCTTCAGCGGGGAACGCGCTATCGGCGTCCATACCCTCACACTGAGACACCGCACCGGCCTGTTCTTCTGCCGGTTCCTCATCTTCCGGTTCCACCGGCTCAGGAGCCGGTGAATCCGTGTTCTGCGCTGCTGGTTCCTCGTCGGGCGCATCATCTGAGCCGGCGGGAATCGTGAGCAGACCCACCACCACGACAACAATGACGATCAGCAGTCCCGCCCCCCAAAATATCCAGGAGCGCCCGCCGCGCTGCTTGTTTGTACGTGCCATATCGGTTTCCCGTCTCCGTCGTGGCTAGAGCGTCTTTAGATGAACACTCGGATGATGGCTGCCGCCGCCACGGCGAGGATGCAGACGATGATCGAGATCACCAGGCCCTTGAAGCCGTTGATCTCACGTCCGGTGAAGGACGCGAACGCCAGGAAGCCGGCCGAGGCGAGGAAGCCGGCGAGGCCGAGCATGATCACCGCCCAGGAGATCCAGTTCAACAGTGTGGTGAATCCTTCGACCCCGGGAGGCTGTTCCGGGCTCACGTCAGGGACGATGCCGGCCGGGGTCAGTCCAGACATTGCTGACAGTAGTTCGAGAATCATCATGCTTCTTCCTCTTCTGCTGATTGGTGGAACTGACGAGTGATCTTCTGTAGCCGCTTCGGTGGCTTGGTGAAGTCCGGCGGCTGCACCCGCCAGCTCTCCACCCAGGGGATATGCGCCCCCAACGGGGCCTTGCGCACCAGGCGCTTGACCGCGCGCCGCTGCCACTCAAGAAGGCGCGGGGCATCATCGACGAGGATCAGCCCCAGCAACCGGGAGTCATTGAGTTCCCCAGCAAGCCACTGCTGAGTGAAATCCTCAGCCGCAGCGACCCCCGCCCAGTGGGTCCGCGCGACGACCACGACACCGAGCCGTGGCAACGGTCGCACCCACCCGGAAGCCACCGGCCAGCCCGTGCCGGCGTCGAGGGCCTGTTCTCCGAGCATCGCTGTCACCGTGGAGGTTCCGGCTCCCCCGTGGAGCCCCGCGACCGTGATCAGCCGGTGGTCTTGAACCGGTATCCGTGGCCACGGCACCGTGTCAGCCGGGGCCGACACAGACGCCAGCGGCTTCTGAGGGCCTGTGACGATGGTCTTCTCCCCCAAGACCTCATCCCGTAACTCCCATACCGGTCCTGGGTCCTGGACTGGTATGTCGATGAACGGGTTGCTGCGCGGCACGGCTGGCACTCTCCTCGATCGCGGGTAGTCCTGCCCTTCAGAGCGCAGAGTGATCCGTAGACTCCAAGGGACCCTTCCACCCTAAATGCCTAATCAACGTTAAGAATATATAGACGATAGTAGATATATACGATCTCTTAGGCGTTTTGTACATTAGGAGCATGACCGTGAACGATCCCAAGTTGATCGATGAGCTGCTGAAGGACTTTCCTGACCTGGCTACGCCACAGGAGGTCGGGGACCTGCTGCGGGTCGGCATGGTGACGATCAATAAGTGGATCAGGGCAGGACACATCCCTGCGATCCGAGCCGGGCTGCGGGTTAATCGCATCCCCAAGAAGCAATTGAGGGATTTTCTGCTCAATGCCGATGAGATGAAAGACCCTGAGGCTGACGAGGCTCTCGGTAAGGAGAAGGATTCAGACTGATGGGCCAGATCACTCCTGATGAGGTTCCGGCGTTTCCTCAGTACGTCATCGATTACGACGAGGAAGCCCAGACCGCTCGACTCGATGGGGTGCCCATCGAACCGGCAGCAGGAGTGTCACTGCGTGAGGCTGCACTGACAGCAGCGGCGCGCAAAGCAGATACCCACGGCCTCGACGCAGTACGGGTCACGATCCGTTCCAACGTCGGGGAAGAGTGGAAGATGATCGTCTCCGTTCATGGCGAAACCATCGACACCACACCGCCCCCTGAATCGAAGAACACCCACAAAACCCGCAGACGCACCGCCACCGTTCTCGGCGGAGTCGTTCTGTTGATGCTCGTCGGCGGGGGAACCGCCGTCGCGGTGCATCTGAGCACCGATACAGACCAAGACCAGGACACAGCGCCCCCATGGGAGACCCCCGGGGCAAATGCCCAAGTCCCTGTGGGACTGCCTGACGGGTTCACCGGCCCGGCAGCCTGGTCAGTAGATATCAACGATGACACCGGAGTCACCGGGCTTGACGATGGACGGATTCTCACCGCGAACAGCGATGGAATCCTCTCCGCCCGGCATCCCGAGACTGCTGAACCGACGTGGGCCGGTTCAGGTGCTCCGGCGGATCTCTCAGAGATCCACGAGAGCACCTGGGCCGGCGCCCCCGTTCTGGCTTCCTACTCACGCGGGAACCTCAACCTATGGCCCATAGAGGAAGTGCGCCCCGGCGATGCCGTGGCCCCCGAACAAGTGCCGGTGGATCACACCGCCGAACTGCTGTGGGAGGGAGACGCCCCCCTGGTCAGCCTGGGTGACTTCGTGGTGCTTGTCCCCGACGAGGCGGGCACGCTGACTGAGGTCACGATCCCCGCAGGATCTCAGCCCGTCTCAGCCGTGGAGGGCGAAGCTGTCTCTATCGGTGCTGACGCGATCTACAGGACCGGACTCGATGGAGAGTCCACCGTCACCGAGTTCACCCCGCCCGGAGGTGTCGAGGGTCGGCCAGAGATGTTCTGGACCATCGGTACCGAGGCCCTGGTGCTGGCGTGGTCGGGCAACGGTGCAGCCGATGAACCGGTGATTGCGGTCATGGACCAGGACACCGGGGAAACGATCATCAAAGACCGGATCGAACGGCTGCCCAATGAGAGCGCCGAGATCACCTACAACACCGGATCGCAGCGCGCCGTGATTGGCGCCCTGGCGATCCGCTACGACGACGATCCCAGCCTCAACGAGGTCCCCGTGCTGGAAGATCCGGTGCTCGCCGGCAACACCCTCTACGGCAACACCACAGACGGGCCGGCCCAAGTGGATTTCGGCCGGTCCCAGGACGGGGCTGAGACCTACCCGACCTTCACAGATGACGACACAGCCCCGCTCATCGTCGCTGACGATGCCGCCTACGTCGTGGCCCCACGACTAGACGAAACGATCCTCTACAGGGCACCAGCAGACGTGGACGAGGCAGACGACGCGGAGACCTCTGAGAACGGAGACGACGATTCATGAGCATTCACATCAGCATCACACCAGACGGCGCCGCCACGCTGCACGGCGACGGGACAGAACCAGAAACCTTGGTTGCTGCCACCTACGCCGAAGCCCAGGCCCAGGCGATAGATAAGCTCATCGCCCGCGCCAAGGCAGCAGGAGAACCGCTGCACGCAATCACCGACGAGACTCCCCCGACCACGCTGCGCATTGAACCCAGCGGCACAGTGACCCCGGTTCCCGCTGCCGAAGCTCCCTCCAGCTCACCAGCCCCGACCGAGGCCCAGCCCGAGCAGCCCAGCGCAGCGCCGGCAGAACCAGCGCGGGCAGAGGTGAAGCCGGCCGCGCCCGAGCAGCCGGTAGAGCCCACTCCCCCGCCGGCCGCAGCAGCGCCGGCACAGCCCGCCACACAGGCCCCCTCGCGGCCTAATCCTTTCACCGCGGATTCCTCTTCCGCTCCCGCGCCGGCCGCGAGCCGGCGGCAGGTTCGCGAACAGCGGCAGAGCTTCTTGAACCAGGAGCAGCGCGAGCAGCCAGCCACCGAAGGGTGGCGCGGCGTGCTGGCGAGCATGGGGATCCGTATCGCCCCCAGCGAGGCAGAGAAGGCCCAGCGAATCGACCGTCAGGCGGTCTCTCAGCACTGGCCCGGACCCCGAACTATCGCCATCGTCAACGGCAAGGGTGGAGCCTCAAAGACCCCGACGACGATCCTGCTCTCAGCAGTGTTCGCCCGATTCGGTGGCGGCGGCGTGCTGGCCTATGACAACAACCAGACGCGCGGCACCCTGGGATGGCGCACCGAGCAAGGCCCCCACGACGCAACGATCCTGGATCTATTGCCGAAGGCCACTGACCTGCTTTCGACTGGGGCGCAGTCGGCGGATCTGGCGCATTTCGTGCACCACCAGACCACTGACCGCTACGACGTCCTGCGCTCAAAGCCGGTCGCCCTGGCCGAGGATCAGCGCGTCGATGCCGGTGATGTGGACGCCATTCACCAGGTCACCAGCAAGTTCTACCGGTTGATCTTCATTGACTCCGGTAACGACGAGTCCGATCCACTGTGGAAGCGCATGATCGACCTCAGCGACCAACTCGTGGTGGCCACCACCACCAAGGACGAGCACGCCGAGGCCGGAGCCCTTCTTCTGGAAGCTCTCGCGGACCGCGATGAGCGATCCGCAGCGCTGGCCGATGAGGCCGTGGTGATCGTCTCGGAATCCAACGACAGTGCGAAGGCCACCGAAGCGGCCGATGTCCGCGCCGGGTTCAGCAAGCTCGCTCGAGAAGCGGTCTCGATCCCGTATGACCCGGCGATGGTTGATGGGGTGTTGCACTATGACGCGCTGCGCAGCTCCACGCAGCGCGCATGGTTGCGCGCGGGCGCAGCCGTCGCTCGTGGACTCTGATTCTGATTCAGCTTCGACACGCCGAATCAGATTCACTCAATTCAGGCCCCGCTCAGGTTTACTAGGGAACACAGTCGAGAGGAGAGGTCGATGCCCCAGATCAACAAGGGTGATCGTGAAGTAGTCACTGTTCGCCTGCCCATAGAGCTCTTCCAAAAACTGGACACGTACGTGAAGCGTTCGCAGACCACCAAGACGGACTTCGTTGGTGGACTCATCGCAGAAGCGCTCGAGCCCGTCGACCTCGAAAACTTGGACCGGCAACAGGAGAGGTTGCCACTCACCGCATAAAAGAAGAAGCGCCCACCTATCGGTGAGCGCTTCTCCAAAGCCTTTTCAGAACCGTTCGGTCGCCAAACAGTCCGGTTCTGAATCCAACATCCCGAAGGACATTGAACCGATGACTCCCATGCATGGGAGGCACCTTCTGTGCTTCCCACTGTAGCACCACGCGCCCAAAAGCCCCAGGGACTACGCAACGCCACGGCGTTTCGTGCTGCTTTCCTTGGCCATATCGGCACCGCTTGGGCGCGTGCGTCCAAGACCAAGACCGCTCCATCGGTCCGAATCAGCGCCACTGAGTTGGCGGATTTCGAGTTCTTCACCCCTTCGCGCTCGGTGGGTTCTGCACTGGTGATCGATATTGACCGCCCGGAGGCGCTGCTCGAGATTTTCGACACGATCCCGACCGAGATCCGACCTTCCTGGATCGTGGAGACACGTAAGGGTGCACAGGCAGGTTGGTTGATCGATCCCGTAGACCTTCGCCCGTCCGCGCGGGAACGCCCGGTCGCCTACGCCCGCGCCGTCGGCGCTGCGCTGCGCGACGCGCTAGCCGGCGACGAAGCAGTAGACCCGTTGACCCCTGGGCGCGTGCGTAACCCTACATATCGGCGGGCTGAGTTGCGCGCACCCGCCACTCCCCCGGTCTATGGACTCAAGCAGCTACACCAAACGCTGAAAACCGCGGACCTATGGCCCGAAAGGAAGCGATTTACCGGCCGTAGCGCCACCAAGGAGGCCCACCGGGCCGTCGCGGCCGCGATGGACACCGGGAATCGGAACCAGACCGTGTTCGACGTAGCGCGTCAAGTCGCCTATGCCGGTGGAGACTTCGAGGCGGTGGCATGGGAGACCAACGACGCCGCTCCCGAGCCGCTGCAAGCTGCCGAGGTACGCGGCATCATCCGCAGCATCGCCAGATACATGGTGAACCCCCGTGGACACCGCTCCGCCGTAGCCATGCCGTCGCAGATGCGGGAACTGCTCGCAGAGATGGGCCGGCGTGGTGGATTAGCCAATACGCCAGCGCAGCGCGCCGCCCGTGCGTTGGGGCCTAGAGCGTCCTCAGTCGTCCGCAGAGCCCGGGCCAACACTAAGGCCCGCCAGGCCCAAAGAATGCGAGCAAAAGGCCATTCAGCAGCCGCGATCGGGAGAAAGCTCGCCGCCTCCCGAGCCACGATTTACCGGTGGCTGCGCCGCCACGTCACCCATCAGTGCCGAGTCTCATTAGTGGAGCATCAGGTGTTCCGTGGACGCCCCCACAAGATCCAGCGGGTGTCCAACACCTACCCTGGCTCCCCCAGGGCTACCTGCGTGAGCTCCAAGAGGCGTTGCTACAGCCTGCCCCTATGGTCGGGGCGTCCGGTCTGACAGCTCGGGAAGCGTGCTTCTGAGTCCTACGACTGTCTATCGACGTAGACTGCCGCGCACTTGGGCCGCGGACCACTGAACCGTCTGACATTGGGCGCACGACTCGTAGTTCGAGGACCTCGCTACCTGATTCATACGTTCGGCCGGTGCGGGGAGTTGGAACCACCTCTCCCCCATCCTGATGCCCAGCGCGTTGGTGTCTTTGCTTAGCCCGATCTGGCTGCCGTCATTGGTCGATAAGACGATGACGGCCGGTTGCGCAACCGCGGGTCAAAGATCCGCTCGGCCGACATGGAAAACGCCTTGACGTCGAGGAGCGTGACGTGCTCCGCTACCCTGGATTTCCGGTGATCCCGGGTAGCCTTGACGCCGTGGGAGTGTTTGATGGCGACTCCCCGAATATCGAACTCAGAGAGTTTCCGAACATCTATTGAGGGACGGGAAGGGCTCTTTGTTTGGGGCACCACTCCCCTATTGATCAGCCTGGGTCGTTTCTTGGTCAGTGCGCCGTCGAGGATAGCGATCACGACGGGCATCTATGCGACTTAGTACCTATCGAACATATCGTCGATAACAACAGGGATCCAGGGTCTTACCGTAATACCGGGACCGGTAGATAGAGTCTTAACGGTTTAGGGGTACCGGTATATGTGGCGGCAGGGGTACCGGTATCCCGGTAGATAGCGGAATAGGCGTAGCGTTAGAGCGGTATAACGGTAGTACCCAAATACTGCGAAATACTCAGGGGCCTACCGTAATACCGGGACCGGTAGATAAGACTGTAACGATATAGAGGTACCGGTGTATACCGTGATAAGGGTAACGGTAGCCCGGTATATAGCTGAATAGGCGTGTCTTTACACCGGTATCACGGCATCGCGGTAATACTGGCAATGACGAAATACCGCGATAGGGGAGGAGCTAGATGCGCATTGCCATCGTTAACAGCAAGGGTGGGGTAGGGAAGACGACCACCGCCATCTACCTCGCTACCGCCGCAGCGCGCGACGGCAGGGATGTAGAACTATGGGACGCAGATATTCAAGGGTCAGCAACCGAATGGGCCTCCCGCGCTCAAGACGAGGGGGAGCCCTTGGAGTACGAGGTCCACTCGGTATCGTTGCCGAAGCTTCGTCGCAAAGAGGCAAGGACCCCCTGGATCTTCGTCGACACTCCTCCGGGGCAAGCAGAAGTTATGCAAGCCGCAGTCGATTTCGCTGACTTCGTGATCGTTCCCGTTATGCCGGAACCAATGGGGCTCGACCGCGCCTACGCGACTCTCGATGGGTTGGCCCACGGGAAGGACGCGGCTCTGCTGCTGGGCGCCGTGGATAACCGAGAGAAGCTAACACTGACCACACGCGACGTACTTGCCGACGAGACTGCACCCCCAAAGTTCACCACAGAGATTCGGCGACGAACCGCGATCTCGCAGAACACCTACTCACGACCACACAAGCTGTACGGATACGAGACCGTCTACAAGGAGCTTAAGGAGATCGCTGGTGAGTGACATGAAATCGAAACTGGCCAACCGGCGTGCGCAGCAGCAAACGTCGGAGCCAAAGCCGACATTCACGCAGGCCCAGGGGAGCGCAGAGCAAACGAAGCGAACATCGTACGATCTCCCAGTCTCTGTTCACCGCCGTCTCAAACTTGCTGCGGTGGAGCAAGATCGGACGCAAGTCTCGATCCTCATCGAAGCCCTCAATGCTTGGCACGCCAGGCAGTCATAAATACCGGAAGCGGTATTTATGAGTCCAGGATTCTGGGGCACTCCCTAGCGCGGGACAAACTAGCGACGTTAGTGCGACAATAGGTTGCACTAGACCTAGAGGAGGTGGCCCCGATGAGTGAAACGGTTCGCACGCACTCAGCCGCTGAGTTCCCGATCAGGGACGTTTCAGAGATCGTCCAAGAACTCACAGAGGTCTTCGGGTCTTCGTTGCTGTCCTTCATTATGGAGGTGGACAGCCGGTCTCTGCAGCGTTGGGCCGGGGGTCACGGCATACGGTACGACTCAGAGAAGAGAGTTCGGGATCTCGACACCGTGGTCGCGTTCCTGCGGCAAAAAGAGGAGCCTGCCACGATCCGGGCGTGGTTCATGGGGATGAATCCGCAGCTCGATGATGCCTCTCCGGCTGAAGCCATCCGCGACGGCTCTGCCCGGGACGTCATGGCCGCTGCGCGTGCGTATCTCAATGCTGCCTGAGCCCCTCGAAGCCCCGGCCACCAAGGACCTCTATGACAAGCGGCTCTTCCGAGTCGCGCGAGCGGATAACCCCTTCTACTGGTCTGAGATCTCCGCCGAAGACAGCCCGCGCAAACACGCCGGCAACCGTTTCGACGTTCCCGGTCATGGGGTGCTGTACTTCGCTACCGACCTCGAAGGCGCCTACGCGGAGACCCTGGCCCGGTTCCGACCATCACCAGCCATCCGGAAACACGTGGCAGAACAAGACCCAGGCTTCATGATGGTCGGGGGAGTGCCGCGTGACTGGCGAGAGAAGCGCACCATCGCAGAAGCGGTCCTCAGCGACCCCTTGCCTTTCCTTGATGTGGAGAGCCTCCACACCCACGAAGCTCTCACCACCGTCATGGCGGCAGAGCTGGTGGACCTGGGGGAGGGGGTCATCGACGTGGCCAGTGTCCGCGGACGGAACAGACTGCTGACACGGGCGATTGCGTCGTGGACCTTTGATCAGCGAGACGCCGCCGGTAGGCCCGTTTACGGGGGTCTGCGGTATCTCTCCCGCGTGGATACGCGGTTTGAGTGCTGGGCTGTCTTTGGTGGGGCCGAGTTCCGTGAGACCAAGACCAGCCCGATCGATCCCAATGCGCCAGAACTGGTCTCCATCGCGGAGCTCTACAAGCTGCGAGTCTTCTGACCCACACGCTGAAGCGTTTGGGGTTCTCTGCGGAGACCGAGAGCGGGGATCCCCAGAACGGTGCGGAGCAGCGTGTGGTGCACACAAAGGGAGCCTGGACGCGACCCTCGCGTCCAGGCTCCCTTCATCGGTGGGAGGGTGTTGTCGTTTAGCGTTTCTTCGCGTTGCGGTATGCCTCGACGATGTCTCGATGCAGCCGACCCCTCGCGGAGACCTGGTGGCCGTTCTTCACGGCCCACTCGCGAATCTGCCGTGCCTCATTCTGTGGCGACGGGGGAGCGATCGCCCGGCCTTTGCGGATGTACTTCTTCAGCGTCTCGCGCAGCTCTTTGGCGTGTTCCTCACTGAGGTCGATCTCGTAGAACCGAGCATCCAGACCAAAGGTGACCGTCTCCTTCGCTTCACTGCCGTCGAGATCGTCCACGAGAACCACTTCTACCTTCTGAGCCATCTCTAATACCTAACTGTTAATTGATGAGGGGCGATATTTACATCGTCCAGCGCATCGCCTTCTGCAAGGAACGGTCCCGCAGAAGTGTTTGCGATTGTGAATACTCCTGAAAATGAAACTACAGGGTGAGACTTGAGGAAAGCTGAGCAAGACTGCGGGCCTCGTACGTGATTCGTCGACAGACTGTGGTTGCCCAGGGTGCCTCAGCAAACATTAGTTTTCTGAGACAGTCAGCAGAGCTTCCACGAGGCACCTTCAATTTCGCGTAAACCCGGCACTCGACCTGTCTTGAGAAGTTGTTTCGACGCAATTTGTCTCACATGGACTCTTCGCGCATGTTTCTAAGGCATTCTTGTCCCATGAGGCTTTTGGGGTACACGCGGGTTAGTACGGCAAGTCAGGATTCACAGTTGCAGGTCGACGCGTTGCTCGGGGAGGGGGTGCAGCGTCGGGATGTGTTCTTCGATGTCACCTCCGGATCGAAGACCGCGGTCTCTCGTCCAGGGATGAAGAAGCTGCTGGAGCACGCCGAGTCCGGAGACACCGTGGTGGTGTGGCGCGTCGACCGGCTAGGCCGCTCATTGATTGACGTGCTGAACACGGTAAACCTTCTCCAGGAGAGGGGAGTGGCGGTGAAGTCCATCAGCGACGGGATTGACCCTGCAACCTCGACGGGACGGTTGATGCTGAACATGCTGGCGACCTTGGCGGAATACGAGCGGGAGCTCATTACTGAACGAGTCAACGCAGGCATTGCGGCCGCGCGACAGAGCGGTACACGGTTCGGCCGGCCACCCTCGGATCCTGCAGTGATCGCGGAGAAACTCCGGGTTGTTCAAGAGGCTCGGGCGCGAGGTCGAACTGCCACAGAAGCGGCGAAGCTCGTGGGGTGGAGCAGGGCGACCTTCTATAGACACCAGGGGTCGGCAGAGTGAGTGTTGGTCTCTCGGGCCGTTCTTCGACCTTCTACCGCAGACAATTGGGTACTTCAGACGCCGAACCAGTTTTGACTGATCTCTTTTTTGGTAAGGCCCATGTTGTTGGGGTTTTTGGGGTGGTCTGGCGGCACGAGCATTGATCGCGTTGGAAACCATTGGGCTGTTCGTCGCGGCTGCAACTGAACGTCAGGCCTTGGACGCATGAAGGGGCGACCGCCGAATTCTTCCGGATCGTGGCTTGCTGCTCTTGCTAGCTCTAGAGCGATATCGGGATCTTCTCCCACTGGGTCGGCTCTTGCCATGAGTTCCGTGCGCAGGTCACGGATGTACCAGGCGTGTTTTCCGGTGGGCCAGATAGCCAGACTGGGTAGATATGGAGAGGGAGGAAGTCTTCTAGGCCACATCTTCCGGTCTTCCTTAGCCGAGACGTCTCGGAGCTCTTGTAGCCGACTTCTCAAGAGCCAGAAGCTTCGTCCTCCCATTTCGTCGGCTTCTTGGCGTTGGGTTACGTCGAAAAGAGCTTCACACAGATGGGTGAACGACCTGAGACCTTCCTCGAATGCAATAGGAGCTAGTTGCATGTCGTGGCCAAGTCGGTGGATGTTCTCCTCTCCTCGTTCCTGGACCAAGCCTCGAACACCGCCACTTGATCCGTGGATGACTCCCGAGAGGATTCGATACCCCTCATATTCACCGATGAGCCCATAGTGTTTAGCCCGGTCGTGCAGACTCCCGGTGGCCCATCCGGATTTGAATCTCGATGAGTACTTGGCGACCACCTCAGTTAGTTTCCTTCGGCCCTGTGATGCCAGGCCGTCTAGAAAGTTGCTCTCCTTTTTCGCGGCGGCCCTATCAAGGGCGTCAATGTGCCAGCGTCGACGGCTCAGTTGCTCTACTGTCACACGACGATGATCCATGAATCGTTCAGAGGTGTTCTCCTCTGAGAGGCTGACGTCCTTGAAATTTACGAGATGCTCGAAGAGTGTCCTCGCGCTTGCCGCAGCGCTACGACCGTCAAGTTGGTCAACGTGCTCTAGGAGTGCGATTACGTCGTTAGTCGCCGCGGTCAGAATGAAGCGTTGAGCCGGAAGAGGCAGATGTTCGTAGAGCGCCCCAGTATCGAGATTCACCGAGACTCGCCAATTATGGATTTCACGTTGAGCTTCGACGGCTAATAGGGCAAACGCACTCTGCGGTGGAGCACCACCTATGTCAGGCAGAATCCCTGAAGTCTCGTATCCGATTTTGTCCAACTCTTGCCACGTTGCGCCAATCGATCGACCGAAGCTGCCAGCGCCCTCTACCCTCCTCAGATTGCTACCCGCAGGACACTGATGGCTGGGCCAGACACTCTCTACCTCCAAGCTTCCTGGGGGAGCCCAGAAGGCTCGCGCGGTGGCCAGGCCCACCAAACCTTTATGCATACGATCTTCCCCATCCGGGCGGCTGCGATATCTCGCGAGTGCGAAACAGCTGGTGTGACCACCGTAGTTGCGGTGGAGAGCGTCTGGTTGGGGTCGCCCATTACTCCCGTGGTTTCGAAGAGTGGGGCTTTGGTAGCTCGAGAAGTTCTTCACGCCTCCGTGTTCGGAACAGTATGTTCTCTCGTCGATGTGCGTTGATGCCAAGAAATGTATCTAGAGAACCTCGCGTGCCGTGTCTATGTAAGGCCGTCTATTCGGAGTAGGGCGCACGAGGTTGATTTCCTGTGTCGCATATAAGGGGCCTTGACCGGGCTTTTAATCGGGCGGGGTATACGGTCACTCTGAAGCCAGCGTCTATATGAACTGGTTTGAGGGTGCGGGAGTGCACGGTGAACGACCGGCTTACGTGCGGACGAATTGGCTCTGGACAGCGCGGTGAAGTCGATGCAACGGTGCTTCGTGTACCTGCCCTAAATCCTCCCAGGTCACCAAACGAGGATGTCGAGCAATCTCAGGTCGGTCAGCTGCGTCATGTCGCGGACGCGCTGTTGGACAGCCGGCTCGTGGTGCTCGTACCGGGCCAAGGCTTCGCGCAATTCTTCGATGGCACCGGACGAGCGGGCGGCGAGTAGGTCCTCGCGTACGGCGATCCACCTGAGCTGGTTTCGCCGTAGCTCTGGGTATTGCGCCGCGTGGGCCCGGGCAGCCGCCCGGTACGCCTTCCACAGACGAGAGTCCAATAGCGGGAACAAAGCCGGGTACTTCACGTGTAGGACCTTAGAGACCTTCGCGAAGGAAATTCCGCGCGGGGCCGTCCCGGCGAAGTGCCAGTACAGGTCCGACATGTCGTCGAAGAGTCCACCGCGCACTTCTGGGTGCGCGTCGGCGAGATCCGCACCCGTCGCGATCCACGGGGCATTCGCAGCCCGTGCGATGAAATAGTCACCCTCGGCGTGCGAGATTCTCGAACTTACGTACCGAGTCCGCCTAATCTCTTCCGGGGTGATTCTCCCGTGGCCACCGGGCGGCGGGTAGTCGAACCTGGCTGGCGTCTTGCGCGGGTAGCCTACGAAGCGGTCGAGCGCTTGATCGAGGACATAATCGGAGCCTGCGACGGTTAACGTGACGGTGGAGGCCATGCCTCGAACACTATCCCTCCTACGACCTTTAGCTCGACCGGTCACAGGCGAGGCAGAAACTATCAAGATTCAAGCGGGGGCAAATGCGTGGTTGCCGGCGGCCCCTGCCGATGTAAGACCTCGTCGTTGTCGTAATCGTCAGTGGTGGAGCATGACAAGCATGATGCTCTGGGCCAATCTGCGGGGAAGGTGTGTCAGTTAGGGATCCTCTACCGTTCGCGTCCTTCTACGCAGTCTGTGTTGCCCGCTTTCTGGCCCCAGGGAGCTCCCAGGCCACGAACACTGCTTGTCCAAGGAAGCCCTCTAGTGTCGTGACTACCTCTTGAAGGTGCGAGTGATTCAGTAGACCCCGCGTCCGGAAACAGTGTTCCCTCACACTCCGGCCGCGGGGTTTGCGCTTTCCTGGAGCAAGCAGGCGATCTCAGCGCTGGGCTCGGGGCGCCATCCTCCTTAGCGTCCGCCAGACATTCCCAATCGAACGTTCACTATCGCCGCTTCGTCCAGGTGCCTCGCAACTGACGATGAGTACACGAAGCTATCGAGACACTGTTGCGAGGCTCCTGGATGTATCGGCTGCTGCGGGATCTCGCGGATCTTAGGCGGGGGAGAGCTGTCGCATCTCGCTGCCTCGCAACCTAAGGGTTGCAAGGCAGCGGCCTACCGGGCCCTAGTCCTGATGGGTCCTGGCCCTTGCTAAGTCACGTTTCTTGAAGCCCTCGTGGAGGCTGGTGCTAGAAAGCGTCTGCTTGCCGTTGGTACGAGATGAGTTCGAGTCGAGACACAATCGAAGTATGAATCCAGCAAAGGTGCACGTGGTCGCTGGACGATTTGAGGTGGCGTTGAGTGGCGAGCCTGAAATCGTTCCAGCGACCCAAGTGGTCATTTCCGTAGCAGGCGCTCACTCGAGGAATGTGACTCTAGATGGGAGAGCGGTGCGCTTATCTTCCGGCGAGGTAGGCGTCATTGCGCTTGACCTCGTGAGATCGACGGGGTTTCACCACTTAGTTGTCGATGGGCAGAGCTACTGGTTCGGTACTGAGGACGCGAAACTGGGCTTAGCAGGTGTTACGGCGATGCTGGAGGAGCTGAGCAGTGTCGGGACGGGGTGGACCGGACAAGCAATGTTCTCAAGCGGTGCAGGGTTGAGAGACCCCCATGTTAGTTACGGATGGCTGGACCAGTGGGCGGATCAAGCTCTGCGGGCAGTATCCGTGGTCATCGAAACTCCACGCTCCACAACGATTAACGACCAGGTCCTTCGACGGCGCGGTGGCGCAGGTGTGTTGCTCGCTCCAACCTTGCGACTACTACGCTCGGACCCTCAGCGATACCTAGCTCCGCGAGAAGCCGGGATACTCAACGTCGAAGGACAGCAGTACGACCCCCTGCGTGTTGTCGCCCGGCGCCGGGGTTCAACTCTTGACACCATCGCGAATCGGCGAGCTCTTGCAATCTTGGGTTGGGTTGATCGGTTGTCAAAAGACGTAATTGAGGCGAGTGTGAACACCGACGCTGTCGCTCGCGCCCGACTGTGGTCAAATCGCGCTCGAGCCTTGCTTAATCGCCCACTGGCTCAAACATTGGGACAACAAGCTCTTAGCGCCCAACCGAGGCAGGCCGAAGAGATCACTGACGGTGCATATCAGGCCACCTATCGGATAGCGAGTGACCTGTTGGAGCGTTTCGGTTGGAGCGCAAGTCTGCAACCGAGATCGCGCCTGAGCTATGTGCAGCAATCCGACATGATATTTCAGGCGTATGCGGCTTCTCGCCTCGCGAGGGAATTCGGTATGGTGCAGACTTCGAGCGTCCTGGGATCGGTTCAACCTGCTTTTTCCGGACAGAAGTTTGACCTCTACTACGACACCCGTCCGCCGTCGGATGTGCTTCGATCATGGCGCAGTTTCAGTCACCGACCAGATCTATCTCGTCCAGATTTGTTGTTGTATGAACGACGCTCCGGTCGCGTCGCCGTGATTGACGCGAAGTATCGTCGAGCTCGGGACGGAGGGTCCTCGGAAGATTCACGTAGAGATATGAGTTCCTACATGAGCCTGTACGGTTTGACGGCCGTAACGGTCCTCTTCCCAGGAACTAAATCCTCGGTTGAGGAAGTTTCGGGGAAGGGTCATCGTATAGTCGAGGCGGCCGTATCCCCATCAATAACTAATATCGTCGACGTGGCTAAAGCAGTTGCTGGAACGCTCGCTGCGCCCGCATTTTAGAGCAGCGACAAGAGTTCGTCGGACGGTCCGTCCATCATTCGCTCCATCAGTCGGTCTATCTCCTCAGCATTAGGCAGATTCGCATAGGCCGAGCGGAATGCCTCGACGTCACTGAAGGAGCCACGGACCTGGTGAAGAATCTTGTCGGCTACGGAATGGCCGAGCGCTTCGAGTTCAGCACTCTCGCTGCGAGGTGCGTGGGCAATGTTTAGAACGACGTCGCGCAGAAGGCCCATCGTAAACCAAGAGCGGCCTGTCGGAGTCTCGAGCACGGCGGAGGTCACATCCTTCAGAGAGGTGCGTACCGCATCGCTAAAGTCGTCGACAGAATCAACTGTGTTTAGATTGTACAGGCGTAGCCCGTCAAACTGTGTTCCAGCCGAACGGTCAGCCCGATTCTGAATTCGTTTTCGTTCAGCTAAAATTAAATCTGTAGCAAGGTCGGTAACCGCATTTGCTGGATCTTCATCGTATCGGTCGCCTAGAACATTCGACATGGTGATGATGGTGGAGCGTCGCTTCGTGGGTGAGCTTACGCGGGCGCGCGTTTCAGGCTCGTCGCGGTAGGAGTTGCATGTTGCAATGATGAATGCGTCGATAGGGAGCTGAGCTTCTTGGCCGGCGGGGAGCCGAACCAATCGCTCCTGATCCTGTGTCGCCACTAAGACCGAAGAAAGGTAGGTCTCGATGGCAGCGAGGTTGAACTCTTCTAGAACAACCACACGGGCTTCGAGTGGCTCTTCGGTACGCAAGATGGATCGCGCAAAGTCGCGATACTCCGGTGAGCCATCCAAGCGTTCATATCCGATGAATTCGGCTTCATCGAAGTCAGCTCGAATTGGGACGACTAGAGGCGCGGCGAGATCGAGGACCGATTCCATTCCCCGCCCAAGAAGGTTTGCGAATAGCGACTTTCCCGTACCAGGCTGGCCTACCAGCACAACCAAGTCGCCACGCATCCATGCGACTAGTACGCGGCGTACCAGCCCCGCGGGGAGAACATAACCCCCTGCGCCAATGGTTGTTTCTAAGGCGCCGACGAGTTCCTCAAGGGACAGATTGACGACCGGTGCTGGTGGTCTTGAGCCCAAGAGCTCATAGGTCCCTTCGTCGACGGCCGCGTCCGCAAATGGGGCACTCCGATATTCGTCAGGGACGTCCGTGGAGTAAAGGGTGCCGATTAGGTCGCCGCGATCTGGGTAAAAGTTGTGTCGAAACCACGCAATCAGTTTGTCGATCGGCTCTGTAGCACTGCCAACGACTGCGGGTGTGAGAGTCTCGACGTCGACTTCTCGGCCGAACCAGAGAGCTAGGTCGACCAGTCGCACAGCCTGATTCTTGTGCTTCAGCAGTTCTGCGCCGGAAGTGCTTGTGAGAGACCAGGAGTCACGGCCCTTTGGCGAGGCCTGCTGTTTAAATACGACCCCCTGGTTCATGAGGTGGTTTCGCTGCCGCTGCAGACCCCCGCCTGGGTACTTTGTTGTCTGCCATTCGGGTGCTGAAGCTGTGCGGGACCATGGTGCGTAGTAGGGGCGATCGGGGTCTGGGGGGCGGGGGAGAAGGAAGAACTCCCGGAGTAGAGCCCCCTCTTCGGTCGACCCAAACGGGATCGCGGAGCTTGAGACGTCAACGCCAGCCTCCACGCCTGCGCGCAACAGAGCGGGGAGCGTGACCACCGAGAGTGGGTGAGCGCCGTCGAACGCGTGGGCTGCGGCTAGAACGAGCTGGGGAGGAGGGAATTGCACGTGCTCAGACTAGCGCGAATGCTGCCCTTAACGCTCCTGGGTCTGTTTGGTCATGTTGTCCGCGATCAATCCGCAGAACGAGGGGTTGAGTTCAACACCAACGGAAGATCGTCCCATTTCTTCAGCGACATACATTGTGGTCCCTCCGCCGACAAAGGGGTCCAAAACCGTGCCTCCCTCAGGGCACCCAGTTTCAATGCAACGCTCAACCAGCGATCGGGGGTAGGGCGCGTAGTGGGTGCCTCGAGCCAGCGATTTTCGGTCTGGCTCAATAAACCAAACATCTTCCTCACCCCCGAGACCTTCACGATTGAAGAAGTAACGAGGATGTTTTGAGAACAGAAAAATATGTTCGTATTTCCGCCAAGGTCGGTCCTTGCTGGTTGGCTCAGGAATTGCACTGTTGCGTACCCATATGATCGAGCTGCGGAGCGTCCATCCGTCTGCCTGCATTGCCAGTGCAACTCGCCATGGGATACCAATCAATGATTTCCGAGGGAGTCCTAGGCCCGGTCCGTCGACGGCGCGCAGTCCCGGCAATCGACGGCTTCGATGCTTGTTATCTTGGCCGTGAGGTTTGCCTTTGGCGCTGTAATACGTATCGCCTAGGTTGAGGAAAACGGTTCCGTCCTGCGCAAGGGCAGGTTTTATTGCTGCGAAGGCTTCCACGAGGTTTTCGACAAAACCATCGATCGTCGCCTCAAGGCCGAACTGACCGTTGACCTCGTAGTCGCGTTGCCAGTAGTAGGGCGGTGAAGTAATGACCGTGTTCACTGACTCAGGCTCTAGACCCTTCACTGCTTCGCGACAGTCGCCGAGTAGTACCTGCCACGTCGTGTCGTCCCGACCGGCTCCGCCAGCGAAGAGATGGTCGTCCGTCTTATGGAGGGAGTTCATTGCTACTTTCACTGGGGAGGGCTGCATGCAACGTTTAACGTACCATTATTGTAAGAGATCTCCGACGGCAGTGCTAATCCGCTATCTGGATATCAATCGATCGAACGAGCGGGCGAATCAGGCCCGCGCCTGTAGGGTTGTTCCGTGTCTGAGCCGGAATCCGAGCAGAGTTTACGTGGTCTCGCGCGGTTTCTCGTAGGCCCAGCAGAGATCGCCGAGCGATTGGGTGTCGAAGCCAACACAATCAACGTGTGGAAAGTCCGCCACGAGAGTTTTCCTCTGCCAGTCAGAAGATTGAAGACTGGTGATGTCTGGGACGTGCGTGAGATTCGTGTTTGGGCGGAGCACACGGGGCGCGAGTTTCGCAGCTGAGTTGTGGGGATGGCGGATCAATCTCTGCCCCCCGCCGAACGAGCGAATAAGCTCTGCTCAGCGACAACCTCTAACACTCCATTTTAATCGCGTTCGCATGGCTACTAGGAAGTTCGGAGCGCCGCGGTTGGGAACTGCAGCTCGCACTCAGCGGTTTGGTCCACTTGGGAGACTCATTTCCTCCAGGGGGTGGCCCCGTCCCCTAGTACGAGCTCTGTCCCTGATGTGTCGCTCAGGGTCTAAACCTGAGCGCAATGGCGGGGCTCTAGAGTGCGCGCTGACTTCATGCCACAAGCTCCTGAAGGGCCCAGGGAATGTTCTCACCTCTGGCGGCGTCTGGGTATACGCAAAGCAACGCAGCATGGCGAGAAGTGGGGCGGCGCTTTCGCACCGCCCCACTGGGTTCCGAGAGTTAGACCTTCTGGTTGATCGTTCCTCCTGGGTTTTCATTGCCCCAGCGAGTGGTCACAAACTTGCCTGTCGTGGCAGAGCGCGTGACGTTGCGACTGTTTGAGGTGCCGGAACCGACACGCTCAGTAGTCGTCGTGCGGGGCGACCGCTTAGCGTGAGCCTTCGTGACGAAGCGCCCGCTGCGGGCGCTCCTGCTGACAGATCCTCGAGCCATGATTGACTCCAATTCTCCGGCGGAGGGTGTCTCCCTGCTACTCTCGAAAACACTCTGATAGCGCGGTCCGAGAGCTGCCGGTCAGTTGCTCAGGTGCTCGAACACCCAGCAATTCCATTGTATCGGCAGGCACGGACACGCCCGGTGACCAAAACCCCACATCTAGTATTCGAGCATTGCTCAAATAACTAGATGTGGGATTTTGCGTGAGTCCCCCGAGTGGCTCCGAGGTCGTACTGGCGGTCTAACTGGGCCGGACACTTTGCCGATGGTGCGCTGGTGTTCGTGGTGACGGGAGCCCAGGCCATAAGTAGGGTGTCGAGCATGGCTACTCCCTCAGTTCCCTCACCACGATTTCGTGGAATCCCTATGGTGACAATGCTTGCGACCGGGGCTTTGGCCCTAGTTGCCTGCGGAGAACCTGAGCAGCAGAACGACGCTACGCCTGTCGCCTTCGAAGACGTTGATGAACTCTTCTCTGCTGTCGATGACCAGCTGGACTGCCCTGAAGATTCAAGCGGGGAGTACCATTTCGCCCTTCCATCAGACCAAGACGCGGAGATCCTGCAAGGCCGCAGCTGCGCGGAGAGTATCGTCATGGCCAGTTCAGATGATGAGGAACGCCTGGCTGAGATACGGGAGATGATGTCCTCAGCTCAAGGTCCGTTGTCCGTAGTCGAAGACTCTACGTGGTTCGTCGCAGACATCACGGAGGTCGCCGGAGACGGTGAAGCCACGGACTTGGCGCATCCCGGCTCGCGGGATCTACAGGGCCTGGCCGAGGACTGGAAAGCCACCTACACGGAGCAATAAGTGCGCAGCGGGGGTGACATCAAACGCTGCGAATAGACCGCCACTTATCGCTGCGATCCACACCCCTCAGCGCAGCGCATCTCGCGAGTGCACGCGGTCGGCTACGGTATATCGGTGGATCAAATGCCAGGAACTTTAGGTGCCTATGTGGACGAGTCGAGCTGCAATCGCAGCGACTCCACACAGGAATACTTAATAGGCGCAGCAATCATGGATGCCGCAGATGAGGCTGCTATCCGTGAGGAACTTCGCCCCTTGCTGTTGCCAGGGCAGATCAAGTTGCACTGGACAGACGAGCAGGAGAGTCGACGTCGCCGAATCGTCTCGGCCATTGCCAGCTTGGAACCGATGAACTTCATCGTTGCCCACCTCAGTCAACGACAAGCCAAGACAGAGCGATGTCGACGACGCGTGAATACTGGTCACTTAGCGACGGGTGAATTCTGGACACCCGGACCATGCTAGGAGACATGATCACTGTGGAAGATTGGGCTGAAATCCGTCGGCTACATTTTGCCGAGTCCATGCCGAAGAAGCAGATCGCTGAGAAGCTCGGGGTCTCCCGAACCACTGTCTATAAGGCCTTGGAATCCAGTGGACCTCCGAAGTACCAGCGCGAACCTAAGGGCTCGATCGCCGACGAGTACGTCCCAGAGATCCACAAGCTGCTCAAAGACACTCCCCGGATGCCAGCGACGGTGATCGCTGAACGGATCGGGTGGGAACACTCGATGACGGTGCTCAAAGACAAGGTCCGGGAACTGCGCCCCCTCTACACCGGGGTCGATCCGGCTGACCGATTGGTCCACCGCCCTGGGGAAGCCGCTCAGTTTGATCTATGGTTCCCCGAACCTCAGATCCCGGTCGGTTTCGGACAGACCCGCACCTTGCCGGTGCTGGTGATGACCCTGACGTTCTCGAGATTCCTGACCGCCACGATGCTGCCCTCGCGGCAGTCCGGCGACCTGCTGGCCGGGATGTGGCAGCTGATCAGCGGAGTCGGAGCGGTCTCGAAGTCCTTGATCTGGGACCGTGAAGCTGCGATCGCCCCCAAGGGCAGACCGCTGCCGCCGTTGCAGGCCTTCGCGGGGACCACCGCGACGAAGATGGTGATCGCTCCACCCAGGGACCCGGAGTTCAAGGGCATGACCGAGCGCAACAACGGGTACTTCGAGACCAGCTTCCTGCCCGGCCGATCCTTCGCTTCACCGCAAGATTTCAACACCCAGATCAGCACGTGGATCACTGGCCGGGCCAATCAGCGCATGATCCGCAGCCTCGGGGACAGACCGGTCAACGTCCTGGGCCGAGATCTGGCGGCGATGACCGCGCTACCGCCCTCCCCACCTTCGACAGGTTTCTCGCACCAGGTGCGTCTGGCCCGGGACTACTATCTGCGGATCGATGCGAATGACTACTCGGTGGATCCGCGGTTCATCGGTCGGTTGGTCCAGGTCACCGCGACCTTGGACCGGGTGGTGGCCGTGTGTGACGGTGAGATCGCTGCTGATCACCGGCGGTGCTGGGCCCGAGCCCAGGTGATCACAGACCCGGCTCATGTGGGCACCGCGAAGGCCATGCGGGCTCATTACAACGACACCGTGCGCCACCAGGTGCGCGGGACCAAGGACACTGAGGTGGCCTACCGGCCGCTGAGCGTCTATGACGAGCTTTTCGGACTCACCCACACCACGGTGCCGGCTGATGATCACAGGAGTGCCGCATGAGTGCCACCAGTGGTGAGAAGATCGGCTCGACCCTGGCGCATCTGGTGAAGGTGATGAAGACTCCCACGATCGGCAGGGTCTGGGAAGACCTCGCCGAGATTGCCCGGGAGCAGGGCTGGTCCCACGAGGAATACCTCGCTGCTGTCTTGGAGCGCCAAGTCGCTGATCGAGAGGCCAACGGCACCGCTCTGCGGATCCAGACCGCGAAGTTCCCCGCGATCAAGACCCTCGAGGACTTCAACACCGACTATCAGCCCGGCCTGCGCCGTGACGTGCTGGCTCATCTGCAGAACACGAGCTTCGTGCCCAAGGCAGAGAACGTCATCCTGCTGGGACCCCCAGGGGTGGGTAAGACTCATCTGGGCATCGGGCTAGGAATCAAGGCCTGCCAGGCCGGGTACCCGGCGCTCTTCGACACTGCTGCGGGGTGGGTCAACCGGCTCAGCGACGCGCATCAGCGCCACGGTGGTCTGGATCAGGAGCTCAAAAGGCTTCGCAGGTACCGGCTGTTGATCATTGATGAGCTCGGCTATCTGCCCTTCGATGCTGATGCGGCGAATCTGTTCTTCCAACTGGTCGCTGCCCGCTATGAACAGGGGTCTTTGCTGATCACGAGCAACCTCTCCTTCGGCAGGTGGGGTGAGATCTTCAGCGATGACACCGTCGCGGCGGCGATGATCGATCGGCTGGTCCATCACGCGGAGGTCCTCACCCTCGATGGAGAGTCCTACCGCACACGGAGCCGCCGCGAGCTCATCGAGACCACTACCTCTAGAACCCCGTAAGGAAAACACGGCGTTCAGTTTTTACCCGTCGCTGAGTGTTCAGTTTTCGGCCGTCGTTGACAAGCGATTCCGCCGCAAGTGTCTTGAAACCCTCTATTACGAGTTAGCCGGTCACGAGGTCTATCCGGTGACATTGGAGAGCCGGGGATCTTCTCAGGACAAGAAAGACCGGGCTCACATCGTGGCCCTTCAGGGACAGGGACTCAATAAAGGTGTGCGCATCCAGCACCTACGAGGTGGAGACGAACCGCTGCTGTGGATCGCGGACGCTGTGCTTGGTTCCTTGAACTCTGCATATCTCGGCGAGCCGGCGCACTTCGAGGCGCTTCAAGACACGATCCTGCTCCGACAGCACACGCCAGATTCACTGGTTCATCTTGAAGAGGGCAAACGAAAGGCCCTAGATCCAGTCGTCCGGCTGGGGTTCTAAGGCCTTCTTCCCTACCCGTCGTAACGGGGGGGCAGTCCCTACCGTAGTCGCGCGCACCCATATCCGCAACAGCCGAATGCCCTCGTATACCAGCAAATCAGGGGCTCGGCTGGCCAAGTGCTGAGGGTGCCCTCTTGGACACCTAAAACATTTATAGCCTTTTTGGGAACTATTAGATTTATAACCCATGCCACACACTATGGGTTGTCTAGTTAACAACCGGGGGAGCGTATGGCAGACAACCAGGGATCAGGATGCGGCCTCGTGCTTGGCATCCTCGCCGTGTTGATCGGAGTGCCGCTATTCATCCTCGTCATAGCGATCAGCGGTGGCGAAGAAGAGCAGCCGCAAGCCTCCTGCCGACCGGGCACCACGGAAGATAGCTCAGCCATTCCCAAGGAATATCAAGAGGCGCTTGAATCCGCGGCCGCTGAATCCGGGCTGTCCGTCGATCTATTAGCCGCACAGATCGACGCCGAATCAGGATGGAACCCCGACGCCACGAGCCCGGTAGGAGCCGAAGGACTCACGCAGTTCATGCCCCAGACGTGGACGACCTACGGCGACGGGGGAGACCCCTTCAACCCCGAGGACGCGATAGCAGCTATGGGCCGCTATATGGCCGCTGTGTCCGACGAGGTATCGGACTTCGCCGGAAATGGGCGCGAGCTAGCCGAACTCTCCCTCGCGGCGTACAACGCCGGCCCAGGGGCTGTGCAGAACGCCGGGGGAATCCCAGGCTTCCCTGAGACCGAAGAATATGTAGACAAGATCATGGGGAGCGCGCAGGGCAACTACTCGGCCGACTGCTCACCTGTTGGTGGCCAGGAGATCGGAGAGCTTGGCACAGGGGAGTGGACAAGCCCGCTGCCAGGTGCTCCCATAACGTCCGGTTTTGGTGCCCGGACGTGTCCGATCCTTAACGCCTTGAACTGCTCAGGCGGCTCGTCTGATCATCGGGGGATCGACTTCGCCGGCTCATCCGGTTCAACTGTGGTCGCGCCGATGGATCTAGAGATCCGCGCAACCGGCGTGATCGACGGTTGGGGACAACTCGGCTGGGTAGTGCTGGCAAAGATGCCCAACGCACCAGGTCTGCATATCGAATTCGCCCACTGCGCCGCTAACAGCATCGAGGTAAATCCCGGTGACACCGTGGCACCAGGCACCCCGCTATGCACCCAGGGAAACACCGGGTCATCGGCAGGAGAGCACCTACACTTCCAAATCGGAACGCCCGAGGGCGACGAGTCCATTCCAGGGTGGGAAAACCTCGTTGATCCCGCGCCGCTACTGAGAGAAAAGGGCATTAGCTAATGGGCCGGAACACCGTCATCGGAATCATCGTCGCCGTGCTGCTGCTCGTCGCAGCCGGGGGAGCGTTCGCCTACGTCGCTGTCTCATCGAATGAGCCCACGGCTGAGGAACCCGCGCCCGCGCGGACCACGCCGCCGAGCCCTTCAGCGTCTCAGCCCGAGCCGCCCGAAGAGACCTTGGATGAAGGTCAGGACGAAGATCCCCTAGCTGCTGATCGTGAGGCGATGGAGGAACTGGGGATGGAGGTCGCGGAAATCATGACCACCTGGGACCCCAACGAGGACTTCAACCAGACCGCTGCCGAAATGCGCGCAGCGGATCTCATGACCGAGGAACTAGCCGTCTCGATCACCGCACCCGAGCGCCCGACCACAGGCACCGAATGGCTCGAAGCGGCCGAGGCCGGCGCGACGAGTCAACCGACCGTGAAACCCAACCGGGCGACGTCTAACGAGGTTGTCTCCATCGAGGCGACGTGGGTATGGGTCACTCAGGATGGGGACGTGATCAGCAATCCGACCGAGCGCCGGCTGTTCTTCTTCAACTTCGAGGAAGGCGACGACGGCGAGCTACTGGTCTCGAACTACAGTTACGACACCGCCTGAGATTCCCTTTTCTGGGGTTGAAGGTCGGTGCCCGTCTGGCCATACCGTATTAGTGTCCCACCTTGCCGCTGCCTCGAGCTGCTTGCGACGCCACCCTTTGGCGTCAGCGAGAATCGTCCCTCGCAGGTCCGCTCCGGTCAGGTTTACCCCGTGGAGAAGACAGCCTTCCAAGCTCGCTCCTTTGAGTACGGCTCGGCGTAGGTCGGCTTTATGGAAGTTCGAGTCGATCAACTCGCACTCCTGCAAGTTGGCCCCTGGCATATAGCTATAGATGAACACGGACTCGGGTAGCTCAGTTTTGTAGAAGCTGGCGTCACCTAAATGGCATCCCGAAAACCGAGAACGCGGCAACGTCAGGCTGGATACGTTCAAATTCTGGAGATTCGACCCGTGAAAGTCCCCACTGATTTCGTGGTGGCCCGCCACTTGGCTTATGGCTCGGAAGGTGTCGACCAATATTTGAGGTGGGGTCCGCTGGCGCGCGTTCTCATCTGACGTTGGAGGATCACGCCGCTCTGCTTGATCGCGAATGTATGAACTCAGTAGGTTCGTGATCATCTGCGCGTCTTCGGTTTCTCTCGTCTCAATCGCAAGACGCTGAAGGGCGTAAAGACCTCCGTAGTTGAGCGTGTTCGAGGAATCGCCTAGCTGTGAGACGGCCTCGGTGTAACGACTTGTCCAGTGCCGGTCCCGTTCAATCTGAAGAGCCTGTTGCTCCCGCTCATGCCGCTTCCACGAGAGGAGTGCGGTCACAGCCGCGAGGATTCCTCCAAAAAGCAGCAGGACGACTTGCCTCTGTGAACTTGCCTGGTCGGTTTCGTCATCGGCACCGGCACCGAGCCAGCTAAATAGGTCCGGGGCTCGTACTATCAAAAGAACTAGTGCAGCAAAGAACACGATCAGGCAAACGGGAACCCCAATGCGAGGAACCCACCGCTGAACCCACCGCCGCCGAATCCGTGTTTTCACACCGTGATCATGTCACGAGCACCAGCCACCAAGGGCGGTGCAGCGCGAAACCCGCGCGCTGCACTAGGGGACGGCCGCTGGCGCGTCCGGCTGTGATGGTCCGGCCCTTGCGCTCGTTCCTCGCTACAGGTCCGGCCCAGTCTCTTTTTTCTGTCGTGCTGTCCTTCCGATAATACGCCCGCGCTCCATTGCGACAACCCCTCCTCGTTCCTCGTCGGGGTCTGCGCCGTCCAAGACTTTTTCTCGGCGCTCGTTCCTCGCTTATTTCCTCGAAAAACTCCCGGCCGGCTGGCCTTCGGTGTCTCCGTTCCGACGCGAGCAGCTCGCAAGCTTCGCCAGCACGAAGAAAAAACGTTGAGGGGCTTGGGTCGGGGAGCTGGCACCGTCTCATAGCCCCGGATACGGAACACTTGATGTTTGAAAACGAGAGCAACAAGGCCCTGAACATCACCGAGGCGACCGGCTACCTTGCAAGTGTCGTCTCCACGTTCGGTTACCTGCCAGAGAACTCACTCTTGGTCCAGGGAATCCACGACGGGATGACGACCTACCACCTGCGCGTTGATCTGCCAGACCTCAACCACACCGGCCGCGTGCTGGCGATGGTCCGAGACGCGACCGTAGGCAACGGCTCAGAGGCAATCATGATCGGAGTCTACGACGACCACAAGGCCCCGAACGGCGCGCAGGCCCTGGCCCCGCTGGTCTCAGAGATCGCGGCGGAGTTGGAGCTGTTCAACGGCCCCGAGGTAGTCATGAGCTGGTATGTCGGAGCAGAAGATATGTTCCGCTTCAACACCCCGGAAGCATCATCGAACGTGACCCAGGTAGTCACCGAGATATGCGACCGACAGTTGGCAGGACTCACCACGGAATCAATGGTGACCCCAGCTCAGCGGGTGGAACGCTTCTCAACCGTGGAGGCCCCCGAGTTCGCGGACCTTTTGGACGAGGCCCGAGCCGCTGACCTCGATGCCGCCCAGGTGCTCACCGTCTGGGAATCAGCACTAGAGCGGATCACGAAGCACGATCCGATCCTCCCGAGCACGCTGGCCACCCTGGCAGTGTCCCTAGAGCGCACCAAGCACCGCGACGCGGTGATGGTGCTGGCGGCAGGAGATCGCCCCGCCGCCGGAGCCATCTACCTCGGTTCTGATGCGCCCCAGCACGAGCGGGCCGAGAAACTGCGTCTCGGACTCACCGGGCAGGCCCCCAACTGGGCAGGGATCGACGCGCTAGCGGAGATCCTCGCGGTGATCATCTCAGGCTTGAAGGACCAAGGGAAGATCACGGCGCAGTCCTACACAGTCATGAATTGGGTTGAGTGGACTAAGGGCCGGGGCTCCATCGGGGGAGAGTTCGGAGACAAGGCGCTAGAGATTGATCCCACGATCCAGTTGCCCCGGATGCTGGACGTGATGGGTGTCTGCCGATGGGCCGCAGTGCGAGAACACTCCTGGGGCCAGTACAAGATCCGCCGCAACCAGTGATCGAGTAGAGGCTAATCGGGCCCGGTCCTAGCTATCCAAACTAGCTAGGGCCGGCCCGGTCCTTTGCCTGAAAATCGGGGGACCGCTGCGTACCGCCGCGAGGGCGCGCAGCGGGCGAGAGCTGCCCGCCCTCGCGCTCCGCTGCGCAGCGCGAAAACCCGTGCGCTGCACTACAGGCCGGGCCGTTGCTCGTTCCTCGCATCGACCCGGCCTGTAGTGGTCCCGGTGTTGCGTTCGTTCCTCACTCCACACCGGAACCATCCTCATTTTTCCTGCTGTCCTTCGGATTTTTCGTCCCCATCGGAGCCGCCACAACCCGGTTCGTTTCTCACCGGGTCTGCGCCGTCCAAGACTTTTCCTCGGCGCTCGTGCCTCGCTTATTTCCTCGAAAAACTCTCGGACGGCTGGGCTTCGGTGTGACAACTCCGCTGGGAACAGCTCGTGAAACTCGCCAGCAGGAAAAACGATGGGGGAGACCAACCCAGGGCACCGGTCCTGAGCCCCCACTACCGAGAGGAATAGCTACCGTGGCTAAGAAATTCAAGAACACCAAGACTCCCGAGCAGCGCAAGACCGAAGCTGCCGAGCTGCACGCTCAGATCGCCGCAGGAGTCGAGAGCTTGACCGACTCGCAGCAGTGGGAAAAGTACCTCAGCTATTGCCGCGCGTTCCACTCGTACAGCATCAGCAATATTTTGTTGATCATGGCGCAGATGCCGGAAGCCTCGCGTGTGGCCGGCTTCCGTCGCTGGCAGGAGCTGGGCCGGTGCGTGTCTCGTGGCGAGAAGGGTATCCGCATCCTGGGATATGCCAAGAAGAAGATAGAAGAAGAGACCGAGCAGGGCGAGACCGAAGAACGATACGTCGAGTATTTCCCGCCGCTGTCAGTGTTCGATATCTCGCAGACCGAGATAATAGATGAGGACAAGGCCAACGCAGGAGTGATCGTCCACCGCCTCGAAGGTGAGGACGCCGGAGGTATCGCGGGTGCCGTAGAAGACTGGCTCACCGATGAAGGCTGGACCGTCACCACGGAGGCTATCGGCGGCGAGACCAACGGCATGACGAGTGCCGCACTTCGCAAGGTGATGATCTCGGAGAAGCTTTCACCGGCCCAGCGCGCTAAGACGATGATTCACGAAGCTGCACACGTTGTGCTGCACACCGACGAAGATCCCCGGGAGTACGTCGAGCACCGAGGCCAGAAGGAGACCGAGGCCGAGAGCGTTGCCTATGTGGTCGCGGGAATGTTTGGACTGGACACCAGCAGCTACACCATCGGGTATATCGCAGGTTGGGCGCAGGGGGACACCGAGATAATACGCAGCACCGCCGCCCACGTTCTGAAAGCCTCACACATCATCTACGAGGCACTGACCGAGACCGCCGAGCAGGTAGAAGCAATAGCCTAAGCAGCACACAGAGAGAGGCCCGTACCTAGCTATCCAAACTAGCTAGGTACGGGCCTCTTTTCTGATTCTAGTGCGGTATCGGTGTGCACCGCATCGAGCGGTGCAAACCGGCGAGGGGCTGCCACCCCTCGCGCTCCCCGCTGACCCCGGGACGCCACCGGACCAGGAGAAGGTGCCTCTAGTTGTGTGTCATTTCGTAGTTGATCCGTTCGGACCTATCGCCCTCACTGTCGCCAGTCTTGCGCGCAGTTGCTTTCGGTGGCTTGGCGAACTTGTTGACCTGGGCGCGGGTCCATCCCTGCTTTTCAGCAGCGGTCATCAGGCGCTTCTCTTCCTTCTTCGCTTCGTTGAGTTCGTGTTCAAGATCCACGCGCCGGGCGACTGCCTTGGCGAGATCTTCAACGGCTGCCATGCGCTCTTCGTTGACCTTCTGTGCTTCTTCAAGGACGTGGCGCTGTGCTGGGGTGAGTTCTCTCATTGGTCTGAGTCTATGCCGGGTAGCTGCTCAGTTTGAAGTGTCGCAGCCTGATTCCCTGAGCTGGACACATGCAACGTCGGTTCAGTCCGCTCTAGCTGACCGATCACCCACGCGTGCACCGCCTCATCTACATAGCGGATTACGTGTTCTCCGAACTCCAACCAGACCGGGCCGAGACCGGCCCCGCGCCAGAACGCGAGATCTGCTTCTGTCACGTCGAGCTGCTGCGCTACCTCGCTGGGAGTGATGATTCGGGACATGGTTACCTCCTGGTTTGCTTGGTCATCGTTCTTTTCGGCAACTGCCGAATATCGGGTGGATCAGGTTCGGTCCAGCCTGGAGATTGGTCCGTGGAATACCGGAGCGATTGAGCGAAGCGATTGAGTGAGGATATGCCGCGAAAGCCGGTCGGATGGCTTGACCGGTTCTGCGCAGCCCGCAAGCTCCCCCTGCGAAAAGAACGCTTGTCTTTTCAAGTCCGCACGTTCAGACACAGAAGGACCGCGGAAGGTTTCCCGGCGGAGCAAGCTGTAGAGTTAGCACGGCTAACTTGCTTGCGGCCCTTGTTGCTGCGCTGGGCCTGTGGCACCCTTGAACCCATAGGGTTCAAGGGTCGTTGCACTGGGCTTCAAGGGCGGTGAGTTTCATGTCAGGACGGATGCGGCAAGCGAACGCCAGGGGCGGTCGCCCGATCCGTCGTGAGGTGAAGCTGACCGAGTTCGAGGACAACGCCCTCTACTTCGCAGCTTCGGCGGCCGGCATGACTCCCGCGCGATTCCTCAAGGAATCTGCGTTGTCCCGTCACCGTGGAATCAGCGTGTCGGAGCGCCACGAACTGATCACTCGACTTCACCAGATCCAAGGCGCGATTGCGGCCATTGGCAACAACATCAATCAGCTCGCCCGCCACGCCAACGCCGAGGATGCACTCACCAAAGAGATCAGCGCGGAGTTAACTCACTCACTGACTCAGGCGCGCGCCACTATGCAGCGTGTCAATGATGTGTTGCCGTCGTTGGCTGTGTCCCCCGAGGAAGCTGATGCCACATGATGCCTAACGTCACGCGTGGTGATCGTATGGCGGGACTCGTCATGTACCTGGCCGGTCCAGGCCGCGCCAATGAGCACACGAACCCCCGGCTGATCGCCGGACATGACATGGTGACTTTCGCTGTTGCGCCCGGTAAGGATCTCAGCCGAGACGATGCGCTTGATATCGCCAATGTGCTCGATGCTCCGCGCAAGCAGCACGGCACGAGCGTGCAGGTTCCCGTGCGTGAGTTCGATGAGGAACAGTCCACGTATGTCACCACCGGCTACAAGGACGCGCACGTGTGGCACTGCTCGCTCGCGCTCAAAGCAGACGAGGGGAAACTCAGTGATGAGTTGTGGGCCGAGATCGCTTACGACTTCGTAGAAGGCATGGGCTTCATCGACCCGGACGGCGCGAAATCGTCTCGCTGGGCCGCCATTCACCACGGGGACTCCAGGAACGGCAACGATCATATTCATATCGCCGTGCAGATGGTCCGTGAGGACGGCACGAAGGCCGACGTGCACTTTGATAAGCGCCGGTCTCAGAAAGTCGTCGGGGAGATCGAGAAGAAGCGCGGTCTCGTGGTGCTCGAATCACGAGATAAAAGCCGTGGTCTCGCCGGAGACAAGCCGGCCGAGCGCAGCACTGCGCAGCGGAACAACCAGGCGATGCCGGCCCCGGTTGAACTGCGCCGCAGGATGCGCGCAGCCCTGTCCACGTCATCGAGTCAGCACGAGTACGTGCAGCGGCTCATGGATTCAGGTGTGCGTGTGGCTCCACGCTTCGCCAAGGGCTCGACAGATCACGTTGTGGGCTATCGGGTCGGCATTGCCCCTGAGAAGGGGTCGAGCCAACAGACGATCTATTATGCGCCGTCGAAGATCGACCGCACATTGGGTTGGCCCTACATCAGCGCCCGGTTCAACGGCGAGGGTAGAGAGGGTGCTGATCGTCTGTTGCGCGGTATTCGTTCAGGATCGATCGCGCAGCCAGATCGCGCGAGTAAGGTCCATGACTTCGAGCCGCGCCGTGCGCAGCAGCTCATGGCAGGAAACGCGGCACCCGATGCGTTGGCGAACATCTACGCGCGGGTCTCGATGTCGATGGAGAAGGACAAGCCGGGAGTGTTCCACCAGCTATCGGAGAACTACGCCCGGGCCGCGCAGTCAGGCGGCAACGCCTCCCACGCTCTGCGTCTGGGAGCACGGTTCGCGTCGAAGAATTCAGCGCGTAGTTGGCTTGCCGTGTTGCAGCAAGCGAACCGGCTTGCCCGGGCGATGACTGATGACAAGCTGGCGAGTAACCGACCCCAGCTCACCGCCGCGACGTTGCCCGCTTTGGCTCAGGCTGACCGGATCATTCGGGCCGAGCTCATCCGTATGCAGAAGGAGAATGCCAGCAGCTCAGTAGCGGCACCGACGAAGGAACCGACCACACGAACTCCTATGAGTGTTCATCGCCCCCAAGGTTGGAGTGCAGACCGGGGACACGGACGCTAATCGGCTACGGAAGGTAGGAACATGGCTGACAACGAAGAATCAGAGATCACGGAAAGCATCGCGTTTTTCGCACGGACCATCACCGGCTCTGCGATGCAGTACAGAGAATCAGCCACGCGTCAGCACCAGGCCGAAGCGCAGCAGCGCGCCGCCGCCCAGGCGAACATGCAGCGCACGGAGGCGCAGCTCGCATCAGGGTTGCGCCAGGAGGTCTACAGCCGAGAGTTCTGGCGTACGGCATCGAGTGAGAACATCGCTGACCATATGACCGTGGCCTCACACCTGGGACGCACTCAGCCGGATGCCCGCATGGCAGCCATGCACACGGCCGATGTGCTGCGCAACGATTTCGGGATCAACGTCGAGCACATGAACCGCGACCATCCGAACTCGTTGGAGGACCGGCACCACGCGCTGCGCGATGCCCTGGATGATCATTTCAACCGTGCACGAGTCGAGGCCGACGCCGACCAGACGCGGATCGACGCCCAACGCGAGACAGCCGTGCCAGAGGTCGCCGCCGCTGAGATCGCGCCGGCAGAAACCGAAGCTGAGCAGCCGGCCGAGAACACGCAGGCAGCCGCACCAGCCGAGCAGACCGCGGAGGTCAATGAAGCAACCGACCGCGCAGCAGAGGCACAGTCCTCAGAGAGCGCGAACCTTGCCACCGCAGATCGCGCCGGATCAGAGACACACCAGGACCAGGAGCACGCCCGATCAGAAGAAGCCACCGGAGGCCGACAGCCCGAGCCCTACACACGGGTCTCGAAACAGGAGCTTAACGAGATCCAGAAGCTCGATCCGGCCCTGGCCGCCGTTCGACAGCGGCAGGCCCAGGCATTCCCGGTGTCGGCGCAGTCCGCCGCCACCGGAACAGGCAAGACCGGACCCACCCCGGCACGCGGAGCCGTCAAGACTCAGAACAAGTCGCAGGTGATCTCTCGATGAGCGACACCAACTCCTTTGCCCCCGCTCTAGAGATCCACGAGCCCGAGGAGGCCGAGAGTGAAACGGCGGTCGATGAGCCCAGCGAGGGTGAAATGCCCTCGCTGGCCTACCCCAACGCTGGGGCATGGGTGGACGGCTGGCTTCTGCCGCACTACCGGCGCGAGCTGGGTGGCAGCAAGCGCCGCTGGGACCCGAACTGGTGGCACTACGAAGAGGTAGGCGGCGCGCTCGAAGCGCTGTGGCAAGCCTGGGAGCACCTACGACTGGAACCGGGTACAGGAATCGCGGTGTTCTACCGCGATTATCTCTACCCGATCATGGAACAACTCACCGCCCGCGACGGGCCGTTCTGGAATTACCACGGCACCTATGCCCCGGCGAAGAGCAACACTGTTCCACCGGCCTGGGAGACCAACTCCACGCCGCGTGGGTGGTTCCGCGAGGAAGGTGACTCCCGCGAGAACTAGCGAACAAAGAAGCACTGTGGCCCCGGAGGTGGCTGGGTCACTATCTTGCAGCCGTCGCTGCGCTGTCGAAGCTCAGTAGCCAACACCCACAACTCTCCGCGCTGGATGTCGCAGACGACTTGGTAGTGGCCCACACGGTGGACACAGAACCCCTTGCAGTTTGGTAGAAGAGGCTTACCCATGCTGGTCGGGTCGTCTAAGGACTCGACCTCTCGTAGTTTTCGCAGAATCTGCTGCGTCACTGACTTGTCGAGCTTCTTCAAGACCTTGCGAACGTCGGCATCGAGTTCAATCCGCCAGGTCGAGCTCACGCTCTATTTCCTCGAGCGAGTATGTGTGGCGCCGACCGGGGCGGATCTCGGCGACCTTCTGCCCAAGTGAGAGCTCCCATTCCAGTCGTTCGATGTTCTCTTCGAGTAGTGAGCGCAGATAATAGCTCTTTGGGCGTCCGGTGCCTTGAGCCACTCGGGAGAGCCGGACTTCTAGCTCTGCTGGTAATCGCACAGTGGTTGTCATATCCGCACCTCCTGCGCCAGGTTGTGTTATGTCCACACCAGACTTATTCGTGATGCGGTCGAACTAGTCGTCGCGACGGGACGGTCGGAGATGATGACGTCTGGACCAGTGGGGGAGATGATTTCCTACGCATGCCAACAATATTTCGCTTCTATGCCGCCTTCCTGCATTAGCCGCGTCAGGGAAACGCGGCACGGGACTCGAGTTCAGAGCGTGGCGGGACCGGCAACATGGTCGAACACGAGGCTGGTTTGAGTGGTGGCCACGATCGGATTCGCGGACAGATGCTCCAGTACGAACTGTCTGATGTGATCGATGTCCCGTGCCGTGACGTGGATGAGGAAGTCATCCACCCCGCCGACGAAAAAATACTGGGTGATTTCCGGGACCTTCTTAAGCGTCTCCCCAAAGGATGCCATCTGTTGCCGGGCCCCAGGGCGCAGCCTCACGCTGATCAAGGCCTCTATGCCCTGACCGAGCGCTTGTGGGTCTACGTCAATGGTGAAACGCCGGATCACCCCCGCTTGCCGCAACGCCTTCATACGAGCTAAGCAGGTGGAGGGGGCAATACCGAGAGTATTACTGAGTGCCTGGTTGGTCATGCGGGCGTCGTCCCGTAACAGTTCGAGCAGTCGCCTGTCGACGTGGTCCAACTCGCGCAGTTGCAGATCCTTCGGTGTGCGCACTCGAGAGGTTGGCATAGCTCCATTATTCTGTGGGTTTCCGGGCGGTCGCCGATATTTCTTCGATCCTATCGAATCGACTTGAAATTTGAGCAAGAATTTCCGAAGCGAACCACCGTTTCTTCGAAAGGACCACCCATGATCATCGCCGTCCCCCGCGAGGTGAAGAACAATGAATACCGGGTTGCCATCACTGCCCCTGGCGTCCACGAGTTGACCAAGCGGGGCCATCAGGTTCTTGTGGAAGCCGGTGCCGGCCTCGGGTCAGCGATCAACGATGAGGACTACCGCACAGCGGGTGCCACGATCGTCGCTCGTGCCGACGAGCTGTGGGCACGAGCGGACATGGTCCTGAAAGTCAAGGAACCCGTGGAGTCCGAGTATCACCGTTTCCGTCACGGGTTGGTGCTGTTCACTTACCTGCATCTGGCCGCCGAGCCGAAGTTGACGCGAGCCCTGCTGGACGCAGGCGTGACGGCAATCGCCTACGAGACAGTCCAGACTCCTGATCGTCGGTTGCCGCTACTGGCCCCGATGAGCGAAGTCGCGGGTCGACTTTCCGTGCAGGCGGGCGCTAACGCCCTGGCCGCTCCGGCCGGCGGAAAAGGCATTCTGCTGGGCGGCGTGCCCGGTGTGCACCAAGCGAAGGTAACGGTGCTCGGCGCCGGCACCGCCGGCACCAACGCCGCGGCTATGGCTGTGGGCCTAGGAGCCGAGGTGCGCATCATGGACATAAACGTCGACCGGCTCCGCCAGCTCGATGCTCAGTACGCGGGCCGCTTAAAAACCATCGTTTCCAACGCTCTAGAGGTTGAGCGTGCAGTCGTAGACTCTGATCTTGTCATCGGTTCAGTTCTGATCCCCGGCGCTAGGGCCCCTAAACTAGTCACCGACGCTATGGTCGCCGCCATGCGGCCCGGCAGTGTGCTGGTGGACATCGCCGTAGACCAGGGAGGTTGCTTTGAGAACTCGCATCCAACCACGCATGAGGATCCCACCTTCAAGGTGCATGAAACACAGTTCTACTGTGTGGGGAACATGCCTGGAGCCGTCCCCAACACTTCGACTTACGCCTTGACGAACGCCACGCTGCCGTACGCGGGCGCACTAGCCGACCTTGGCGTCGATGCCGCACTGGCGGCTGACCCAGCTCTGTCTGCCGGTCTTAACACCATGGACGGCCATGTTACCCACCGGTCGGTCAGTGCTGCCCATGGCTGGCCCTATCTGGACCGCAACGAGTTGGTTCCAGGTTAACAAGGGTCTGCCGCACCGATAGGTGACATTTTGATGTGACCTGCAGTCTGGTTTCCACTCGTCGTGACTAGCTTCCGGCGGTGAGCGGTTGAATGGCTTGAGCGAGGTCGTAGTCATGAGGCGTGTGAACCGCACTGGGATTCTTGGAGACTCCATCGTTTGGAAAGGATGATGGAGACATGCCGAAAGAGATCAACCCGGGCAACGCGACCACGCGCCGATACTCGGAGCAGGAGAAGGCCGCAGCAGTCCGCATGGTCCGCCAGCTGCGCAAGGAGCTGGGCACCGACCGCGGCACCGTGAAGCGAGTCGCTACCCAGCTGGGCTACGGCCCTGAGTCAGTCCGGTCCTGGGTCCGCCAAGCTGACATCGATAACGGCCACGCCCCGGGCCAGAGCACCGAGCAGTCCGCGCGAGAGAAAGCCCTGGAACAAGAGAACCGAGAACTACGGCGCGCCAACGAGATTCTGAAACGGGCCGCGACTTTCTTCGGGGCGGAGCTCGACCGCCAGTCACCGAGATAGTCGCCTTCATCGAAGCCAACAAGGACGACGTTGTTGAAGGCCGTCGACTCGGAGTCGAGCCCATCTGCACGATGCTGCAGGTGGCTCCGAGCACCTACTACGCCGCGAAACACCGCGCCCCCTCAGCTCGGAGCCTCAGGCATGCCGAGCTGATCCCGCAGCTGGTGAAACTCCATGCCCAGAACTACGGAGTCTACGGAGCCAGGAAACTCTGGAAAACCGCGAACCGGGCCGGCCTGCAGATCGGTAGAGATCAGACGGCGAGACTGATGCGCCACGCTGGCCTCGAAGGTGTGCTCCGGCGCAAGAAGATCCGCACCACCACACCTGACCCTGAAGCCCCGCGGCATCCGGATCTGGTCAACCGCGAGTTCACCGCGATCGCGCCGAACCGGCTCTGGGTCACCGATCTGACCTACGTGCCGACCTGGGCCGGTGTGGCCTATGTCTGCTTCATCATCGATGCCTTCAGCCGCACGATCGTCGGCTGGCGGGTCGCTTCCACTATGCGCACCGACACGGTGCTCGATGCCATCGAGATGGCCCGCTGGTCTCGAGGCCCGCGGCATATGCAGCTACGGTGCCACAGCGATGCAGGATCTCAATTCACATCCATTCGCTACGGCGAGAGACTGGCCGAAATCGGGGCCACTCCCTCGATCGGCACCGTTGGGGATAGCTACGACAATGCTCTGGCCGAGACCGTCAACGGCTGCTACAAGGCCGAGCTCATCCGAGGACCGGTGCGCACGCAGCGCGGTCCATGGAAGACGGTCGAAGATGTGGAGCTGGCGACTCTGGGGTGGGTGCACTGGCACAACACTGAGCGGCTCCATGGGTACCTCGGTGACCGGCCGCCGGCTGAATTCGAGGCCCTGTTCTACGATGACAACACCAGACCCAATGACCTGGTGGAATCCCTATAGCCGGAGTCTCCATCAATCCCAGTGTGGTTCAGTGGCGTAAGCGAGGCTGGAGTGGCGGCGTCGGCGGTTGTAGAACACCACGATGTACTCGAAGATTGCGTTCGCCAGCTCAACCCGGGTCCTCCATTTCTTGCGATTAAGCAGCTCGATCTGCATCGAGGACCGGAAGGACTCCATCATCGCATTGTCCAGCCCATCACCCACGGTCCCGAAGGAGGGCAACAGACCTGCTGAACGCACCTTCTGGGTGACTACCCATGAGGTGAACTGGACTCCATGATCCGCGTGGACGATCCCACCGACTTTGGTCATTCTCGCGCGGATCGCCATATTCAGAGCATTGACGAAGGTTCGAGCCCTGTTTGGAGTCGATCGTTCAGCCGATGATCTTGCGGCTGCACGCGTCCAGAACCACGGCACAGTAGACCTTGCCTTCCCCGGTGGGATGTTCGGTGCCTGTGAGTCAGCGTTGGCGCAGTGCCCTGGCGCTGATGGGGCGGTGCCTGTAGCGGTAGTAGCCCTGCCGGGAGACCCCGAGCAAGCGACAGCACGTATTCACTGGCCCCCGGTGTCGACGAGACGGTCGATCCCCGGGTGCGCTCTTTTGCGCCGAGAGGCTTCTGGTCTAGCCAGGCCGATGCTCGTCGCAGGATCGAGATCTTTGCTCGAGCTGTCGAACCCTGGCCCGGGCCGCGCGCAGTTCAGCTGATTCCTGGGGCCTGGGCGGAGACCATGACCGGTGTCGTCCTGGCGGAGCCAGGAGTGCAGCGTGACCTCGTGGCTTCCAAGGCCGACCGCGGTCTATTTAGACCTGTCGGCCCTCGCAGACCAGTGCGATGGCGCGGACCCGGAACTCTGGAGGGTAGGGGCGTGGCACGTTGATCAGCCTCCCCCGAAGGACATCGCCTAGCGCCGTCTGGTGGAAACCAAGCTGGGGATCAGGTCAAAGGTCGCCTATCGGTGCGGCAGACCCTGGACGTGAAGAAGTTTGGGGGCGTCCCCGCTGGTGGCGGCGGCGGACCAGAGACAGGCCAGACCCGGGAAGTCCACAACACAGGGCGCCAACGGATGGGTTTCGACTACATCCACGTGGCCGTCGATAGGATCTGTGTCCTCCGCGCCGCTAAAGGCGTGATTCGATATGGACCTTCAAAACCGAGTAACCGCGCGTAAATGTGCAATGCGACACGACAGGGCGAAGCAAACGTAATGTTCCGGGTCAGATAACGACATTCCGGTCAAATCCCCGATCCGTTTTAGGCGGTATTTCAGGGTTGACACGTGTATGTGAAGCTTGTCGGCAGTAGTAGTAATCCCTCCCCCTGTGCCCATATAGGTCGCCAGGGTAGCTTCAAGCTCGGAGCCATGTCGCAGGTCATAGTCCCTGACCGGCCCGAGGTACCGGTCCGCGAACGCCTCGGCTTGCGAGGCGGACAGGGCTGTAAGTAGCGAGTAGGCGCCCACTGAATGTAGATCTACATCGTCGTCCACGATCCCCATAGACTCAGCAATCTCCAAAGATTGTCTGGCTTCCTTCTCCGCAATTCGGAGCTCCGCCGGTCCGACGGCAAGGGGACCGATTCCTATCGTGAGACCGATGCGCTCGGGGCCGCTGGCGTCACCCACCATGCGTCGCATCCGAGCGAGGCTCCGTCTAAGTTCGTGGGTAAAATCTGACGCCTTTATGTCTGGACGAGGCCACTGCACCAGGATTAGCAGGTCCCTGTCACCAGCCGGGACGATGACGTTCTCATCAAAAGGAGCACCCAGCAGACGGTGCAGGTGCCTTGAAAAGAGGAGTAGGTCGTCCACCGAATCGTAGTTATTTAGCCTGCCTCGGAAGACCCGAATTGGACGATGTAATGAGAGGCCCACCGCAATGGCGGCACGCTCAAGGCTAGCAAGGTCCCCCTGCTCTGAACTCAGCGCAGTCACGAAATTTCCGAACAAACGAGTGTAGCTCTCGAGTCGGACCCTGTCCTTTATCAGTTCGAGGGTCATATGTAAGGAAGCTTGGCTCAACAAGTCTTGACTGACTGAATCAAGTGTTGAGATCTCTGCGAAGCAGCACAGGTAGCCAAGACGAGTGTCGCCGGAGTCGATGGGAATGGCGGTAAGGTGCCGGTCGGGAAGCTCGACGCTCTCGATGATAAGCCCCTTTTTGGATTTCATGACGCGCGCGATGCTATCGCGTTCTGCGATTGTGAGCGGCCGTTTGTTGTAAAATTCCGTCAAGGGATTCCCGAAACGGTCGATGACGGATACTCCAGTGTCTAAAGCTCTGAAGGCAACGCCGGCCAACCCTTCGATGCCGCCTTCCAGGACGAGTTCTCGGAGTAGAGCAGATCGTGTCTGTGACAAGCGTTGCAGCTCCTGGTACTGCCGGTCAGCCAGCTCGTTGAGGCGACGCAGCTCCCCGGTCTGGCGACGTTCTTGTTCCAGGAGGCTGCGTTGACGTCGCTGGTACGCCGCGTTGCTCAATGCCACGCTCGTCAACGAACCTACAACTTGGGCGAAGGCTTTTTCATCCTCACTAAACGCTCGCGGAGTCGGAGTGCAGAACCAGATCGCTCCGGTTTCATGACCAGGAAACAAGGGGATGATTAGTACCGATCGGAACCTCCGGATTTCTGCGTCAGTCCGCAGAAGCCGATATTTTTCCTGGTGCAAAGCGTCGGGAAGAACGAAGGGAGATCGCTGCCGTATTGCTAGCCACGAAACTGTCGTAGACGCTCTCCAGTGTTCGAAAGGGAGCGGAGGGTCGTGGTCGGCGAAGCCGGCGTCGGCATGGACATAGAACCGGTCTGTCCTCTCGTCGATGAGACCGGCCCAGCAAATACTCCACGGGCCGTGTTGCACTACCGACGAAACAACGCCTCGGAGCACATCGAGTGGTTCCTGACCACTGCTAGCTTCGCGGGCGATCTCTTCCAGGACGTTGAGCACCCGACTGGCACTTGCCCACGGCGGCTGTCTGGAAGCCTCGTCGGCGCGGGAAGGCACGTGGGCTCTTTCCTCCGTCATGTCCGCTAGCCTACAGGGTCATTCAGCTCATCAGACGAAAGACTACGCCCAACTTGGACCGATCGGCTGTAGACCCCTCCTCGGGACAGGTACAAGCTGTGAATCACCACCGCACGAAGTACTGACCAACAATGGAGGAACTCGAGTGAAATTCTGGACCAGTTACCCGTTTTTTATGCCGGATATCAGCCGTCCCTATGGGGAGCTCCTCGCCGAAGTCAAGGATATCGCCCAGGCCGCCGACGAACTCGGGTTCGAGGGAATCTCGTTCCCCGAGCACCACTTCTTCAACTACATCGCCAATCCTTCCGCCCTGCAGTGCGCGACGTTGGTTGCTCAGCACACCAAACGGCTAAAAGTGCACACTGGCGTGCTAGTGCTGCCTTACTACCACCCGCTGGCCCTGGCTGAAGAGGTCGCCATGGTGGACCACATCACCGGTGGTCGCCTTGAAGTTGGGGTGGCGCGCGGGGCGAACAAGTACGAATTTGATCGTCTGGGACTCGATTTTTCCAAGAATCGCGAAATGTACGAAGAGGCGTTCGCCATTATGAAGGACGCCTGGACCGGTGTCGACATCAGCCACGACGGAGAGTTTTGGTCCTTTGATGAGGTCACCATCATTCCGAAGCCTCTTCAGGAGCCTCACCCGAAACTGTGGGTTTCCGCGCAGTCTGAACGAGGTATGCGGGCGGCGGCCAAAGCGGGCCACAATGTCGTCACCAGCCCGAACTTCGGCACTTTCGCCCCGCATGGCGATCTCGAAAAAATGCTCAACTGGTTCAACGAGTCTTCGCTCGAGTCTCCCAGCGGCCGAGGCGAAATCATGCTACTGCGACGCATCTTCGTCGACGAGGATGAATCTAAGGCGCTAAAGCACGTGGACGATTTCTACCGGCACTGGTCCTACTACATGTCCCAGTACAAGCGTTCTGAGGGCTCCAACCGCCTGGGTGACCGTGTGGATAATGATGACATCCAGGTCAAGGGCGGGTCCATCAAGCCGGTGGAGTTCGACATACCGCTTGACAATATCTACGAAGACTATGATGACCCGATCATCACCACCCCCGAAAAGGCGATTCAGCGGTTCAAGTACTACGAATCGTTGGGTGTGGACGCAGTCATGACGATGAGCGCCACCGGAGGCAAAGTCGATGACGTCATCGGGACCATGGAGACCCTCGCGAAACACGTATTCCCAGAGTTCGGGATCAAACCGGGTGCTGAACAGCAGGCCACGCCGGAGTTTGGCCTGAATGCCAGCGCGAAGCAGACTGCGTCGGGGGTCACGGCATGAGCGGAGTGACAGAGGTAGATTCCGTCGACGTCTCCACCACCTTGGCTCCGGCGAGCATCGGAACACTAAAGGTGCGCAATCGCATCATGATGTCGCCCATGTGCCAACACCGGGCTAATGGTGACGGCAGGCCCAATGACTGGCACTTGGTCCACTACGGATCCCGTTCGGTGGGCAACGTCGGTGTCATCATGCTCGAAGACACGGCCGTGCTCCCCGACGGGCGCCTGGGCAACGGAGGGCTAGGGCTGTATGACGACGCGCAGGTCGCACCTTTCAAGAGAGTCATTGACTTCTGCCACACCAACGGAGCTACTGTTGGCGTCCAGATTGGTCATTGCGCCCGTAAGGCTTTTCTCGTCGACGGGATCGAGGAAGCGGCCGCCCATGACACGATCGCACCCAGCGCAATTCCCTTTAACCCCGAATCCCCGGTACCGCGTGCCTTAGAGATCAGTGAAATTCCCGGAATTATTGAAGCGTTCGTCGCCGCCTCGCGTCGAGCCGTGGCGGCCGGCGTAGATTTCATCGAGATACATGGCGCGCACGGTTACTTGCTGCACGAGTTCCTGTCCGCAGCGGCGAATACACGTCAGGACGAGTATGGCGGCGATCTGGCGGGCCGTGCCCGTCTGCTACTTGAGGTAGTTCGCGCCGTGCGCAAGGACTTGGGTGAAGACATGCCGCTATCGGTTCGACTTTCGGCGACCGACCTGGTCGAAGGGGGAAATGAACTAGAAGATTCCGTACAGGTTGCGAAGTGGCTGCGGGACGAGGGCGTGACCCTCATCGACGTTACCTCCGGAGGGCTGACTTCGAGCCCAATCGGAGCTCACAGCGTAAAACAACCCGCCCTGGCTGCTGCGATCCGCGAGCAGGCAGGCATCGCAACAGTTGGCGTAGGAGGAGTCAATACGATCGGTGACGCCGATGCTCTCATTAACGAGGGAGCCTGCGACATCGTTGGAATCGGTCGGGCTCTCCTCCGCAACCCCTTCTGGGTCCGTGAAGTAGAGGGCTCTCTCGTGGGCTTTCGACCTGAGCCCCACGAAAAGTATAGAGGAATGGACTGATGGAACGAATGACAAGCACGCAAGCGCCCCAGACATGGGAATTCGGAGAGTTCTTCGGGAGGTACCCCGCCGAAGTCTGCATCGTTACCACTCAGACCCTCGCGGGTACGCCTACTGGTTCCACTTGCACTGCCGTAATGGCCCTCTCCGATTCGCCTCCCTCGTTGCTGATCTCCTTCATGACCACCTCCAATACGCTAAAGCAAATCCGGCGCTCGGGTGAATTTGGGGTGAACGCCATGGGACTAGGCGGAGAGAGCGCCGTGCGTAGGTTCGCCACCAAAGCTGAGGATAAGTTCGCTGGAGTGCTGTGGCACAGTCCCGGCGGAGACACAGGCTATAGCGGTGCAATGCTCTCGGAAGGCGTGTTTGGTTACGCACACTGTCGAGTTGAAAACGTCATTGAGGTTGGCGATCACGCACTAGTTGTCGGACATATTGATGACATTCTCCCTGGTGATGTCTCCACGCCGCTGCTGTATGCACAGCGGGCGATGTGGTTCCCGCAGGCCGTGCCTATGGAAATGGCGAGGTGAGGGGCCATGAGTAGCGATTTATTGATTCGAGGAGCCGCGGTGTGGACGGGCGGCGAAAGCGCTCAGGTCCAGGACCTTGTGGTTCGTGAGGACCGAATTGTCTCGATCACGAACCCGGGGGCAGCACCGACGCAGACTGACGCCGAGGTGATTGACGGTACTGGGTGCACTCTTATTCCCGGTCTAATCGACGCCCACGTGCACCTGACAACGCCTTCGGAGGCTCATCAGCCACGCTCCAACGCAGATTTCCGTGCTAACGCGGAACCGGCGGAGAAGGCTCTTCATGGCTATCGGAATGCGATCAAGGCGCTCGGCGCTGGAGTGACAACACTGCGCGTCATCGGTCACCGGAATAGTGCTGAGGCGGAACTGCGCGACCTCATCGAGAGGGGCTCGTATATCGGCCCTCGTCTCAAAGTTGCGCCATGGTGGGTCACCGCCACCGGTGGGCACGGGGACATGTTCATCATGAAGGGCGTCACTCGGCAACCCTACGACACGGCGGACGGTCCCTATGAATGCCGCAAGCTGGTGCGCATGCAAGCGGCCCAGGGCGCGGACTTCATCAAAGTCATGGCCTCAGGCGGTCTCATGTCTCACGGGGACAAACCAGAGTGGCCCAACTATACCGTGGAGGAGCTCGGCGCGATCGTCGACGAAGCGCACTCTTTGGGTCTTCCGGTTGCCGCCCATGCGCATTCGCGGGAAGGCATCCGACGGTCGCTTTTCGCGGGCGTGGACAGTATCGAACACGGCACATATCTGGATGACGAACTCCGCGAGGTAATGGTGGAGCAGGGAACCTACTTGGTCCCCACTCTCCTTATTTCAGCGGAAGTAAGAGATAAGCCACCAGGAAGCGTCGTCAGTCCCGAAGCGCAGCGAGCCATGGGAGACATTCTCGATCACCAGATCGAGCAGGTGGCGAAGGCACACCAGGCTGGTGTGAAGATCGCGTTTGGCACGGACAGTTCCGGAAACGTCTGCGAGTTCGGTCGGCACGCCCGTGAGCTAGCGCTCTACGTCCAGGCCGGTATGACGCCATCGCAGGCACTGAGGACCTCCTCGGTGTACTCGGCCGAGTTGCTGGGGGTGAGCGAGAGTATCGGTGCGGTCGAGGAAGGGAAGGCAGCTGACTTGCTCCTAGTAGAGGGAGATCCTCTTTCGGACATTTCCGTCCTGACCCGAACGGGGGCTATTCGCAGGGTCGTGATCCGAGGGGTGGACGTGACCGCGTTCTCTCGTCTTCACAGCGAAGTCCTTATGCCGTAGCCGTGCTCCGTGTGGAACATTTAGGACGAAGAATCGTTCATAAGTAGCGCAATAAAACTTCGTTGTGCCGCGTAGTAGGTCCTCCCAAACGCGATTACTCGCGCTAGCCTAAGCTAATCCACCAGACCGCGACAAACATAAATGCGTCCTGTAATCACCGGGGACAATCCCAAATAATCCAGGAGAAACCGTCATGACAGCACGTTATCGTCCACTTTCTGTATCTATTGCCCTTCTGGGGCTTACCGCGATCGCCGGCTGCGGCGGACAAACCACCCAGGGCGGGTCTGAAGATCCAGATCCAGGCGCGGGCGGCACTGACGTCGAGGAGATCGACAGCGACGGCGCGGATTATGAAGGTCCCGAGCTCCCTGAGGGGATGGACGAACTGCGTTTCGGATGGGCCCAACTGACCGATTATTCGTCGCGGAACCCTACCAACGACGAGATCGAAGGCCTATATGTGGACGTCGCTCGCGATATTGCTGAGGACATCGGAGTTGATATCGTCTTCAGCGAAAGCACGTGGCCCACCATCGTATTAGGTCTTGAAGCCGACAAGTATGACTTTACCTTTGTGGGAAAAACCGAGGAACGTGAAACTCAGTCGGACTTCACGGAGGACCTTCTCGAGGCTGACTTCACTTTCGCCGTACGTGAGGGCGAAACTGAAGAACTTCCGGATTTCGATGCCCTTGACGTCGAGGGAAACACCATCGGCGTGACTACCGGATCTAACACAGATGAAGCACTGACTCCGCTCGTGGAGAATGCCGAGATTCTCCGCGTACAGGACGTGGGCGGAGTTCTGCTCGCCGTCCAGAACGGTCAGGCTGACGCCATGGCCGGAGTTCGTGACTACCTCCTCGCTTCCATCGAAGGTTATCCCTTGGAGACTGTCGATAGTGCTTGGGGAACATCCGTCCAGGGGATCACCGTGCCCCCAGGAAACGATGAACTTCTTGAGGTGATGAGCTACCAGGCCGAGCGCCTTAAAGACGAAGGCGTGATCGAAGACCTAATTGAGAAGTACGAGCTAATCGGCGTCGAGGCTTCCGAGTGAGTGCTGGAACGTCTTGTCGAACCGCAAAACGGCGATCGGCCCAAACCGGTTATCTCTAGCCCGACGAAAGGTAGCTATCTGTGTATGAATTCGACTGGTCGGTGGTGCAGGAGTACGCGCCGTATGTAGCATCAGGCGTTCCGTTGACGCTCTTCATTGCGCTTTCTGCGATCGCCGGGGGGATAGTTCTGGGTATGCCCTTGGGTGTGCTGCTAGTCCGTTCGTGGCGCCCTCTGCAATGGCTGATTCGTGTCTACGTCGAGGTGTTTCGCAACATTCCGGTCTTGGTGCAAGTGGTTTGGCTATATTATGCGTTGCCAATTGTTTCTGGGCAGACAATCGATGGGGTGACCGCCGGTATCGTCGCCATTGGACTCAATGCGAGCGCGTACCTTGCCGACATCACCCGTGGGGGGATTATCGGGATGGCCTCGGGTCAATCCGAAGCCGCCCGGTCCTTGGGTATGTCGGCGCGACAGACGATGACTAAAGTCATTTTGCCGCAGGCGTGGCGGCGACTCATTGCCCCCTTCGCTGGCATGTTCGTCGTGATTGTCAAGAACACAGCGTTGGTCTCCTACATCGGAGTACTGGATATTTTGCATCGTGGGAATGTAGTTCAAACCCATACTTTCCGCCCGCTTGAGGCTTACACCCTGGTGGCAATTTTCTACTTCTTAGTGGTCTCCGCTGTCGTGTTTGCAATGCGTGGGGTGGAACGCCGCTGGAGCCCAGCTATTGAGTGAGAGATGACTATGTCGGAAATGACATCCGCCCCGATCACCCCGATTGCCGATGGGAGCAACATGAGCCTTGATTCGGCTGCCGCAACGGCGGCCATTTTCTTGGAAGACATTCATATGCGGTTCGGGAACGTTCATGCGCTGAGCGGGGCTGACCTGACCATTCAACCTCGGGAAGTCGTCGCCCTTATTGGCCCTTCTGGCTCGGGTAAATCGACACTTCTACGTACCGTGAATCTGCTTGCCCCGCTGACATCGGGACGCGTGACGATCGGCGGGACCACGCTTTCAGATGTGCCGGAAGGAGGTAAGCAGCAGATAAAAATGACTGAGAAGGAGATAAATAAACACCGTGCACGTGTGGGCATGGTGTTTCAACACTTCAACCTCTTCCCTCACCTAACAGCAATCCAGAACGTCGTCCTGGGTCCTACAACTGTGCAGCAGACGCCCCCCGCAGAGGCCAAAGAGCGGGGTGCGGTGCTGCTGGAGAAGTTTGGTTTGGGGGACAAGCTGGACGTCAGTCCGAGGCACCTGTCTGGAGGCCAGAAGCAACGCGTAGCTATCGCGCGCGCGCTGGCCATGAAGCCTGAGGTCATGCTCTTCGACGAGGTGACCGCCGCTCTCGATCCGGAGATGGTGGGAGAAGTGATCACCATCATGCGACAACTAGCCACCGAAGATCTGACCATGGTCGTCGCTACCCACGAGATGGACTTCGCGCTGGAAGTCGCGGATCGTGTGGTCTTTATGGATGAGGGAAGGATCGTGGAAACCGGACCAGCTCGGGACGTCTTGCTCCACCCCCAGCAAGCCCGCACGCAGGCATTCCTCACGCGCCTCAATCGGCGATGACCCCGCCCACTACTGGAAAGAAGAAGCGTATGTCGGAACCCTCTGCAGAAGTGAGCTTCGTAGAGCGCCATCCATTGGTGGCCCATGCCACCGAGGAGGGCTATCACAAGATCGGTCATGGACCCGTTGACAGCGACGCCGGCGTAGACCCCCGTGACGAGGGAAGGATTCAGGGTCTCTTGGGTGCCACCAACACGGGCTCGAAGGACGTAAATCTGGGGTTAGGGAAGATGTCGCCGGGTGATTACCATCTTCGCCACCACCACCCCCGCGGCAGCGAATGGTACTACTTTATTAAAGGTGCCGGTTTGGTCCACCTCAACGACGATCGTGTACGCGTGAGACCTGGAACGGCGATCTATATCCCCGCCGGCACGGTCCACGCGGTGCTCAACGACGGGGATGAGGACATTGAGATGTTGTGGGGTATCTCTACCGGCGAATACGGTGACATCGGACTGGTCTACGACGAGTAGATACGCATGCGAGTTTCCGGCCGCACTGCGGCCCTCTTAGTTGTATGCGTAGCCCTGTGGGGTGGGCACTACCCGACCGCAGCCCTTGTCGTGGATGATATCTCGCCCTTCTCTCTCACGTTTCTGCGCTGGGTGGGAGCCCTTCTGCCACTTGTATTGATCGCTTGGGTGGCGGAGCGTCCGGAACTCCTTGCCATAGCTAAGGCCCTGCCGCAACTGTTGTTGCTTTCATGCCTGGGCATGCTGATGTACGCGATGCTGATGTACTCTGCGCTCGAACTGATCGAGCCGGTGCCTGCCTCTATGGTCGGGGCGTCGACTCCTGCTGTGTTGGCTGTCCTCGGCGCATTAATGGCCGGAGAACGCCTAAACGCTCGGTTGGTGATAGGTATCGGGGTCAGCCTCGTGGGGGTGATCATTGTGATCTCCGGGGGGAATACAGAGGCCCTGTTTCTCACGGATTTCAGTAGAGGTCATGTGTATATGGTCGGCGTGGTCGTCGCCTGGAGCCTCTATTCGATTTGGGGTCGTGTGCCTGGCGTCCCCCCGATCACAGCAGTCGCAGTACAGGCCGCGATCGCTGTACTGGTGATGCTTCCGTTCGTTGCGCTCTTCGGTATCGAGGCACCTTCTCGGAGCGCGACAGGCTGGGCTCTTCTATTCATCGCCCTGGTGCCATCGGTGGCCTGCTACGTCTTGTGGAGCATTGCATTGCGTCTAACGCCTTCCGGACACGCAGGAGTGTTCTTGAATTTGGCGGTCTTCTCGTCGGTGGGCCTCGCTGTTGTCTTTGGCTATAAAGTCACGGTCGCGGATTTGACGGGGGGAGCTTTCGTGATTGCTGGAGTGCTGGTGTCTAGCGTATCGGCGGCTAGACAACCGCCACCAAGTTCCCCAGAACCATTGTGAAACGTTGGCGACAAACAACTGAGGAGATTCTAATGAGAGCGTTTGTTCTCACCGGTTACGGAGACTATGACGCGCTACGATATCGTTCAGACGTTAAGCGGCCCGACGTATCGCCGCACGAAGTGTTGGTGAAAGTGCGCGCCTCGACAGTCAATAATACGGATATTGCTACGCGCACGGCCTGGTACCACCAGGACCGTGAGGAGCCTGGGCGAAACCCGGAACTGACTTTTCCCCGAATCCAAGGAGCTGGAGCATCTGGAACCATAGAGACAGTCGGGGAAGGTGTGATTGGCCTAGCGCACGGCCAGCCCGTTGTCGTTGACCCCTTTTTGCGTGACCCAGCACGGCCTCCTCACGCTCAGCTGCGAACTCTGCTTGGGAAAGGCCGTGACGGCGGGTTTGCCGAGTATCTAACCGTGCCAGCGGAGTATGCCCTACCGGTAGACCGTAGTTGCACTTTGACCTTTGCGGAACTGGCATGCTTACCTGCTGCCTATCAGACAGCTGAGGAAATGCAGCTGCGTGCGGATGTAAATTCCACGCAGCGGGTACTGGTTACCGGTGCCTCAGGTGGAGTCGGATTGGCGAATGTTGAGTTGGCCGCGATGCGCGGTGCCACTGTGGTGGCGGTCGCAAGTGCCGCGAAGCACGAGGAAGTCCGTGCGCGGGGGGCACACCATGTCATCGAACGCGAGGCCGACCTCGTTGGCGAACTCCGTCGCACCGTCGGAGAAAAACAACTGCATGTCATCCTCGACGTGGTGGGCGGTCCGAGTTTCCCTGCCATGTTGTCGAACCTCGAACCGGGCGGACATTACGTCGCCGCTGGCGCTATCGCTGGCCCGCTAGTGAAGTTAGATCTTCGTGAGCTGATCTACGCTGACCTGAGGATGACCGGTCAGGCCACCGCCCGGCCCGAGGCTCTGCAGAATCTAGTCCGCTACGCCGAGGCAGGTGTCCTAAGGCCGCGGATAGCGGCTATATATCCACTCGGTGAACTGATTGAGGCGCAGCGGGCGTTTGTGAACAAGGCCTACGTAGGCAAGATTGTCATAGACGTTGATCGCGCCGAATCACCCATTTGCTCGTAATACTAAACAGGAGGAACAGATGCCCTACGTACACGTTCAGGTCGCCGAAAATGACTATAGTGATGACCAGAAACGCGCCGTAATGAAACGTATTGTTGAAGCGCTCGATGAAGAAATGGGGCGCGCGCCTCAGAGCACCAACGTCGTGATTCAGGAAATACCTAAGGAGAACTGGGGGGTGGGCTTTGAAACCATAGCGTCAATGTGGAGCAAACGGTGATGCGAAACCAGGCGTAGGCCCCGCTGCATTAGCGGGGCCAAACGCCTTAGACTCCTCCTTTAGTCAGGGAAGGGATAGGGTCTCCGTCGTGCCCTGCAGCTTGTGGGTTGGCGCCCAGTGGGGGGAGGTTCTTTAGGTAGCTGGCAAGGTTGCGCTTAACTTCTGCCAGGCTGTCGCCGCCGAACTTCTCCAGCACGGCTTGGGCAATCACCAGGCTGACCATCGCTTCGGCCACGACGCCGGCGGCCGGGACCGCGCAGACATCGGAGCGCTGATGGTGGGCGGTCGTGGCTTCACCGGTGGCGGTATCCACGGTCCGCAGGGGGCGGGGAACGGTGGCGATCGGCTTCATAGCCGCGCGCACTCGAACCGACTCTCCATTACTCATGCCGCCTTCGATCCCGCCGGCGCGGTTGGTCGTGCGTATCACCCGGCCCTCGTCGTTGAGGGCGATCTCGTCGTGGGCCTCAGAACCGCGTCGGGCGGCAGTGCGGAACCCGTCGCCGATCTCCACGCCTTTGATGGCCTGTATGCTCATGAGCGCTCCTGCCAGCCGGGAGTCCAGCCGGCGGTCCCAGTGCACGTAACTGCCCAACCCCGGCGGGACGCCGTCGACGATGACCTCTACCAGCCCGCCCAGCGTCTCGCCCGCTTTGTGGGCGGCGTCGACTTCCGCGACCATCGCCTCTGAGGTCTGCGGATGGAAGCAGCGGAGGGGATCGGCGTCCAAAACCTCTACATCGGCTGCGGTGGGCAGCCCGGAATCCTCAGGGACAGAGACGGCGCCCACCGCGGCGGTGTGGGAGACGGTGGTGATACCCAGTGCGTTCAGTAATTGGCTGGCGGCGGTGCCTAGTGCCACGCGGGTGGCTGTTTCCCGGGCGGAGGCGCGCTCCAACACCGACCGAGCTTCGGTGAATCCATACTTCTGCATGCCGGGGTAGTCGGCGTGCCCGGGGCGCGGTCGGGTCAGCGGCGCGCTGCGGGCCTGACCTTCGATCTCAGCGGGGTCCACCGGATCGGCGGACATAACCTTCTCCCATTTGGGCCATTCGGTGTTGGCGATTTCGATGGTGAGAGGCCCGCCCATGGTGGTCCCATGCCGAACTCCGGCCAGGAGCTGCACCTTATCCCGCTCGAACTTCATACGCGCACCGCGGCCGTAACCGAGACGACGTCGGGCCAGTGTCTTGTCGATGTGGCTGGTGTTCAGCTCCACGCCAGCAGGCAGGCCTTCGATGATGCCAATCAGGGACTTGCCGTGTGATTCTCCAGAGGTCAGCCAACGCAACATGGGTTTATCCTATCGGGGATCGGCGGCGTCTCCTCCAGAGCTCCTGAGATGATTACGTGATTAGCAGTTGGTTTGACGGTAAAAACTCGGCCCTGCTCCCCGCACAGAGCGGCTATGGTCGGGCTCACACGGCTGCCGGCATGTTCCTTTGGCTGTTCTCCTCGCTGCCACCGGAGGGACCGTCCGCCGCGGGCTCCAATCGGATGATGACTCCCTTCGAGACCGGGGTGTTGCTTCCCTGGACCGTGTCATCAAGGGGCACCAGGACGTTTCCCTCCGGGTAGTACACGGCGGCGCATCCGCGGGCCGTCGGGTAGGACACCGCGCGGAAGCTGCGCAGCACACGATCCTTGCCGTCCTCGTACTCGCCGTGCACATCGAGGAGGTCGCCGTCGCTGAAACCCAGCTGCGCGAGGTCTTCAGGGTTCACAAAGACGACATGACGGCCCTTCTTGATGCCGCGGTAGCGATCGTTGTAGCCGTAGATGGTGGTGTTGAACTGGTCGTGTGAGCGCAGGGTCTGCAGAATCAGGCGTCCGGGAGGGCACTGCATCGGGTCGAGTTCATTCGCGGTCATCATCGCTCTGCCGCTGGGGGTGTTGAACGTGCGGGAGTCGCGCGGCCCGTTCGCCAGCAGGAAGCCGTCCTTCTCGCGAATGCGCCTGTTGTAGTTCTCACAGCCGGGCACCACGTGGGAGATGTGGTCGCGGATGCGGTCGTAGTCGTCCTCGAACCCTTGCCAGTCAGCAGCGACCCGGTCGCCCAGGGTCGCGTGTGCAAGTCGACTGATGATGGCGACCTCGGACAGCAGTCCAGGCGCCACCGGTTCCACCGTTCCCTGTGAGGAGTGGACGGCGCAGACAGTGTCCTCCACCGAGACGAACTGGGGCCCGGTCGCCCGGTGATCGACCTCAGTGCGACCCAGCGTCGGCAGGATGAGCGCTTCCTCACCGAGGACGGTGTGCGAGCGATTGAGCTTCGTCGAGATCTGCACGTTCATCTCGAGGTTCTGCATCGCTGCCTCAGTGGCCGCGGTGTCCGACATCGCGCCCGCGAAGTTTCCGCCCAGCGAGAGGAAGAACTTGATCTCGCCGTCGCGCATCCCTCGGACGGCGGCGACCGAGTCGACACCGTGATCCCGCGGGGGTTCGAACGAGAACTCCTTGCCGAGCGCGTCCAGGAACGACGGCGGCATCTGCTCCCACACTCCCATGGTGCGATCACCCTGCACGTTGGAGTGCCCCCGGATCGGCGATGCGCCGGCACCCGGACGACCGATGTTGCCGCGCAGCAGGAGCAGGTTGATGATCTCCTTGATCGTGCCCACACCGTTCTTCTGCTGCGTGACGCCCATCGCCCAGGTGATGATGACCTTCTCGGCGTTGATGTAGCGGTCGGCGAGTTCATCGATCGCGTCCGAGCGCAGCCCCGTGGCCTCGAGCACCGTCTGCTCGTCCAGGTGTGCGAGGTGTGCGCGAAGCGTGTCCAGGCCTTCGCAGTGCTGGGCGATGAAGTCGTGGTCCAGCACTGAGCCGGGGTTCTGGTCTTCAGCTTCAAGCACCCGCTTGGAGATCGCCTGGAGCAGCGCCATGTCTCCGCCCGCCCGGATCTGGAGAAACTGGTCGGCCAGATCAGTTCCGCGGCCGAGAACACCCTTGGGCTTCTGTGGATTCTTGAACCTTCGCAGCCCCGCCTCGGGCAGAGGGTTGATCGCGACGATCTGGCCGCCGTTCTCCTTCTGCTTCTCCATCGCGCTGAGCATGCGGGGGTGGTTGGTGCCGGGATTCTGGCCGATCACGATCATCAGATCGCACTCGAGGTAGTCGTTGTAGGCCACGGTCGCCTTGCCGATGCCGATCGTCTCGCCCATGGCGACGCCGGAGGATTCGTGACACATGTTCGAACAGTCAGGCAGGTTGTTGGTGCCGAATCCGCGGATGAACAGCTGATAGATGAAGGCGGCCTCGTTTGAGGCGCGACCACTGGTGTAGAACGCAGCTTCGTTCGGGGAAGCAAGGCTCTTGAGCTTCTCGGAGATCAGCGTGAGCGCCTTGTCCCAGCTCACGGGCTGATAGTGATCCTCACCCGGCGCCTTGTAGACCGGCTCTGTGAGTCGACCCTGCATTCCCAGCCAGTACTCGGAGCGTTCACGCAGCTCACTGATCGGGTGTTCGGCCCAGAACTCCGAGGCGACCGTGACCGGTGTCGCCTCCCAGGTGACGGCCTTGGCGCCGTTTTCGCAGTACTCGAAGGTGCTGCGTTCGCCAGAGGGATCCGGCCATGCGCAGCTCATGCAGTCGAACCCCTGCTTCTGGTTCATCCTCAGCAGCGTGCGCGCGCTTCGTTCCGCGCCCATGTGCTTCAGTGCCGGCTGCATGGAGTGATAGACACCGGGCAGGCCGGCGGCCCAGGCCTTGGGCTCCCCGACTTCGAGATCGTTCTCGTCGGCTTCCTCGACGGGAGGATTGGAGCGAGTCATCGGACATCCTTTCCAG